>JANXYS010000090.1 GCA_025355935.1 Chitinophagales bacterium
ATATATAATCAGGTTAATTGTTAATAATGAAGAGATTACTCACCATTTTTATCCTGAGTTGCTCCACCTCGATTGCGCAAAATGTTGATCCGGTGAAAAAGTTGGATGAGCTCTCCAGGCGCGAATCGACTGGCTCCCCGACTTTTAGTGTTAGTAAATCGGTGTCATCCGACAACTTCGATCTCAGATATGCGCGTTGTGAATGGGAACTGGACCCCGCAGTAAGATATATCAGGGGAAAAGTTACTTTGTATTTTCAGGCAACTACAGCACTCAACTCTTTAGTACTCGACTTATCTTCAAGTCTTACTACTGATAGCGTAACGTGGCATGATAAGAGTTTAGCCACGCTACTTCCGAATGAAGGGCTGCAGGTAAGTTTCCCCAGGATGCTGGATACAGGAACAGTCGATTCAATCAGCATATACTATCACGGAATACCAGGGAATACTGGATTCGGGTCCTTTGTGCAGGATATGCATGCAGGAGTTCCGGTAATCTGGTCACTAAGTGAGCCATACGGATCAAAAGACTGGTGGCCCTGTAAAACCAACTTAGGAGATAAACTGGACTCCGTTGACGTAATTATGAAACATCCGGCTGCCTACCGGGCAGCCAGTAACGGTCTACTTCAATCGGAAACTGTCATTGATGGGGGGACGAAAATTCTTACCCATTGGAAACATAGATACCCGATTGCAAGCTACCTGCTGTGTTTTGCTGTAACCAATTACGCTGTCTTCAATAGTTCTGTACAACTGGAAAACACTTTGTTGCCTATGCAAACTTATTGTTATCCTGAGAATCTTGCGGTCTTCCAGGCAAATACTCCAAACGTTTTAGAGGCGCTGCAACTGTTTCACTCCAAATTCGGAGAGTACCCTTTTATTAAAGAAAAATATGGTCATGTACAATTCAGCTGGGGGGGTGGCATGGAACATCAGACCTCTACATTTATTGTTTGGCCTGATGAAGGGTTAATGGCCCATGAACTCGCACATCAGTGGTTTGGAGATAAAATTACCACTCACAGCTGGGAAGACATTTGGCTGAACGAGGGGTTTGCAACCTACCTCGCTGCATTTTATATGGAAAATAAATACCCGGCTACGATGGTACAAAACCGGCGCGCCGTTTTAAATAATATTACCAGTATAGCATCGGGTTCGGTTAAAGTAGAAGACACTTCCAACGTCAATAGGATATTTAATGGACGCCTATCGTATAACAAAGGATCATATCTTTTAAATATGCTGCGATTTAAGTTAGGGGATGCAATGTTTTTTAAGGCACTCAGGCAATATCAGAAGGATCCGGCGGTTAGCTATGGTTATGCAAGAACTGCAGATCTGAAGCGAAACCTTGAAGAGGTAAGCGGTAAAAACCTTTCGCAATTTTTTGAGCAGTGGTACACAGGACAAGGGTATCCAAGCTATATCGTTCAGTGGAACCAGGTAGGAAGCAGTAACGTTAAAATCAAAATTAACCAGTCTACATCGCATAGTTCTGTTCCTTTTTTCTCGATGCCTGTACCGCTAAAATTTAAAAATGCCACCCATGAAAAAACAATAATCGTTGAAAATGATTTTAACGGTGAAACTTGCATGAAAGACATAGGATTTGTTGCAGATACTGTTTTTGTAGATCCGGAGCTTTGGCTAATTAGTAAAAATAATCAAACCGTAAAATTAACATCATTGAATACAGGCATGGGTATAGTAGATATTTACCCAATACCAGCACAAGACCCCATATCCATTTTCTTACATGACTTTGAAAGTCGGTCGGCCATTGTCACCATATTTTCATCTGGGGGACAAAAAATATTTCAGAAGGATGTAGCGCTTATTAATGGCGAGGAAATAATAAGAATTTCAAGCGGCAAGTGGGCTAAAGGAATTTACAATGTGAAGATTGTTGCGAGAAGCAAAACGATCGTAAAACAAATTATAAAATAGGTTTACTACATTCGCCACTTCAATTACATTGTTTGAAAGTTGCGATGGCAAAAAAGAAAAAGAAGAAGGGGGCAGGCCGGCAAAAGTGGATTTTGATATCATTGGCATTGCTTTCTGTTGCCGGAGCATTCATTTTATATAAACATTTATCTCGCCCCTATTTTTTGCACTACACTGCTTTTGGAATCGATCTTCCTGTGAACTATACCGTGCATGGTATTGATGTGAGTAAGCATCAAAGCGTCATTTCCTGGAAAGATGTAAGCGACATGGATATCGATCACATCCGGGTGAAATTTGTCTTTATGAAAGCCACCGAAGGACTAGAGAATATTGATCCTTTATTTAAAAGTAACTGGAAACAAGCCGGTAGCCAAAAGATTGCTCGAGGTGCTTACCATTTTTTTATTGCAACTAAAAGTGGAAAAGTACAGGCCCTAAATTTCATCAGGACAGTAAACCTCCAAGCGGGCGATTTGCCGCCTGTGCTGGATATTGAGCAAAGCTACGGTGCGGCTGTGCCTGATATCCAGCAACGTGTGTTAGATTGGTTAATTATTACAGAAAGACAATATGGCGTTAAGCCAATCATTTATACAAATGTTGACTTTTATTCAAGATTTCTCGCCGGAAAGTTTGATGATTACGACCTTTGGGTTGCTCATTATTTAGTTAAAGACAAACCCAGGATAAAGCGTAGCTGGATCTTCTGGCAACATAGCGAACTAGGCCATGTAAACGGTATCAACAATTTTGTAGATTTCAATGTTTTTAATGGCGATAGTGCGAGCTTTGAGCAGATCAAAATAAAATAATCCTGAAATAGCCAAATTATGGGAATGGAAGATGAAACCAGGGACTTCCTGGTACTTATCGTAAATACGATCGCATTAATCCTAATTTGGATGATAGCGAATGTGCTGATAGGTATTTACTTCGGACTGGCATTTTTTAATAAAATGCCTGACTGGAAAAATATACTGTATTATCTTTTTTTTATCTTAACCCTTTACTTGCTAATCAGGCGAACCCGAAAAAAGTGGAAATTCTGATTCGTTTATAATGCCCGATTTCAACTACTGTGATCTTGCACAATTACCCACCCGCTTTTTACTTTTCGCCATAGAAGGGTGTAATGGCCCGATAAATTGCCTATACTCCTTTGCAAAGACCATTTCCCCACTACATTATAATATATTGCAGACAGACGTTTAACCTCCAGGATATTAAAAGTCAGATGACCCATGGTTGCAGTATCCGGATAGCTCTTTTTGTAATGGTTAAGGGTATTCTGCCAGCCATAAGTAACCCCAGACTTTCCAATAAACATGAGTGAATCGCTTTTCCAGTATCCATTCATAAACTCTTCAATATTGCCATTGTTCCAGGCGTTTGTCTGAACTTCAAGGATTCCGCGGATCAGCTTCTCTTGCTTCGACTGAGCAGATACATTAGTAGCGAATATTGTGAGCGCTATATATATCAAAAACTTTTTCATAAAAAATATTAATGAAAAGCAAGTTATTGTTCGAATGGCGAAACTCCTAATGTTTTTAATGAAGCGAAGAACTCTTCATGCGAGTGTAAAGTTTATAGTTATAAAAATGCGCAATCACAATTAAACCTACTGCAGGTATTAAAAAATAAACTTCCAGACGGTGAAAAACCTGTTTTAAAAGTAGTAAGATAAATCCCATAGTAAAGAGGATTACCGGCAGAAAGGAGCGATGATGTTTTAAAAAGCCATGAAATAACGAGTAACCACCCACGCTAAAGGCTATGAATATCATCACCCACTCGAAATATCCATTGTGAATAATGTTTACCCCGAACAATGGCAAACTTGTTACTATAAGAGGAAGAATAGCACAGTGTATTGCGCACGCAACTGAAGTAAAAATCCCCAAACCATCCCAGTTTACCTTAAAATTCATCGGGACAAAGATAAAAGAAATATGCAATGCTGTTGCAAGTTTTTGTAATCCTTAACGCTATAAATAGATAAGGAAAGAAAATTCCGACGTAAGTTTGCCGACTCAATATCAAAAGATATGAAGAATAGGATATGGATTTATGTAGTTTTTTTTTCAGGATTGCTGCTGGTGTTTTATGCTTTTGTTTTTAAGGGTTACGACTTTTCCAAATCAAACCTCAAGGTTATTAATGCCTCTGTTCCTGCATTTACTTTCACCAACCAGGACGGAAAAAAAATAACCCAGGCTGATACGGATGATAAAGTGTATGTGGTAGAATACTTTTTTACAACCTGCAAGGGAATTTGTCCGAGGATGAATGCGAATATGCGGCGGGTATTCGACGTATATCAAAACCAAAAAGATTTCCTGATTTTATCACACACATGCATGCCGGAAACTGACAGCGTTTCCATATTGAAAATGTATGAGCAAAAGATGCTGAATGGCAGGCTGGTTCAACGAAACGATGGGTCTTACAAAATAGATTCGATTAAATCAGCATCCATTTCACACACCAATTGGAATTTCTTAACGGGTGATAAAACTGAATTATACAGGATGGCCCGGAACGGCTATATGGTCGATAATGGAAAGCCGGATAGTTCACAAATAAAGGATCAGTTTATTCATACACAATTTTTTGCCCTTGTTGACAGGTATCGTCGTGTGCGCGGAATTTATGATGGACTAAAAGAAGACGAAATTCAAAAGCTTATTTTGGATATCAAAGGTTTATTAAAGGAAAGGATCGACCATACCCGCTTCATGAGTGGCTTTAGTAATTCTCCGACTTAATTTGGTTGCTGATTTTTAAAAGAGATAAGAATGGAAACAGGGTTGGAAATACTAAAACGCAGTGGGCTCAGTGTTACCGACGGCCGCAAAAGGATATTAAAACTCTTTCTAGGTCGGGAAGCCGCACTATCTCATGCTGATATAGAGCGAAATACTGAAGCTGCATTTGACCGTGTTACAGTATACCGCACTCTGCAAACTTTCCTGGATAAGGGAATTATACACCAGATTCCTACTACTGATAATTCAATTCTCTATGCTCTTTGCAAGCATAAATGCGAGGAAGGTAAGCACCACGATAACCACGTACATTTCATTTGCGATAGTTGCGATAAAACCACTTGCCTGGACGATGTAATAGTTCCCGCGGTAAAGTTACCGAAGGGGTTTATGCCAATCAATTCCGCGATGATTGTTAGTGGAATTTGCACGGATTGCAAAAAGTGATGTAAATAACATACCTTTTTATGCAAAACACTCCGTGGTTTGATAAGGGAAGCTTCGGTAAATTAATCACTTTTAAACAATAAAGTTTATGTTGGAAGAATTATTTAATCTGATAAAAGGGACAGCCCAGGCTGATGTTGTAAACAATCCCGATATACCAAATGAGCAAAATAATGAAGTAATCGCAGAGGCTACGGATACGGTAGCTTCAGGCTTACGGAATATGGTTGCCGGTGGTGGCGTTCAAAATGTATTGTCGCTGTTTACTAATAAACAGGAAGGATCAAACGCCGGGAACAGTTTGCTGAGTAATCCAATCGTGAATATGATGATCGGCCATTTTGCCGGTAAACTGATGAATAAGTTTAACCTTGGTGGAACGCAGGCCAATAGTGTCGCCAGTAGCCTTATTCCTGGTGTAATTTCTAGCCTGGTGAATAAAACTAACGACCCAGGTGAGAATGGCTTTTCTTTGGAAAAATTATTGAATTCCATTACAGGCGGCAAACTAGACAGTATTGCCCAGGGTAACAGCGGCGGAGGCGGTACTGATATTGCAAGCCTGATAAAACAATTTACAGGCGGAGGTGAATCGGGTGGCCAGGGAGGCGGGCTAATGGATATTGTAAGTCAACTGGCTGGGGGAGCACAGGCAGAGCAACAACGTAACGGCGGGGGTGGAGGATTGATGGATATTATTAAAGGGTTTATTAAATAAAAATATATCCTGCAGATTAATCTGATCGACAGAGAGCGTGTATAAAACCATTAGGTATCAGAAATGATCCTTCAAACTAAACGATTACAGGAGGAAAGCTTTGTAGCAAAAAATAATAGAGATTTAAAAATGCTACAATAGTTGTAGCATTTTTAAATTGCCAAAACTTTTTGCTACAAAACGATAAAACTTTAAAGTAGAAAAATGTTGCTACAAGAATTTCTCCCAAGTTGGAAATAGAGAACCAAAAAATCTTTGATGATTTGCGACGAAAACTTACGCTAATTTATCCATCTCGTTTTTCACAAAATCCATCAAAATTTTAATTTTAGCGGGGGCGAAGTCAAATTCAAGACCTGCCGTATCATATAATTCAGGCAGTGTTTTTGTCGCGCCCAAGCTCAAGGCAGCGCAATATTTATCGAGGGCCGTACCCGGATTTCGTTTGTACTGCATCCACATTCCTATAGCACCAAGCTGAGCAATCCCGTATTCTATATAATAAAATGGAACTTCATATAAATGAAGTTGCCTTTGCCAAGCATTAGCACGATAGCTTTCTAACCCAGTATAATCAAATACCTCATCCTGGAATTCTTTTAGTATGCAAATCCATTGTTCGGTTCGTTCTGCGTGAGAGTGGGAAGGGTGCTCGTAAATCCAATGCTGAAATTTATCTATAACAGCAATCCACGGGAAAATAGTTATGACTCTTTCTAATTGGTGATTTTTTGCTCTGGTCAGATCTTCTTCATTATCAAAAAAGCTTTCCCATTCATCCATACTAAATAGTTCCATTGCCATACTCGCAACTTCTGCTATTTCCATTGGATACTCCTTGAAGCCGGTTAGTTTTAAGGGATGAGCAAGGAAAGAGTGAACAGCATGCCCACCTTCATGCACCATTGTTGTTACATCATGCATCTGGCCGGCAGCATTCATAAAAATAAAAGGCGCGCCGCTTTCTGCAAGAGGGCAATTGTATCCGCCAGGGGCCTTTCCCTTCCGGCTCTCCAGGTCAAGATGATGCAGGCTTTTCATTTTCTGTAAACATTCACCAAAGAAGGGCCGCATTTTGGTGAAACAGGCAATCGATTTTTCCAACAATTGGTCGCCGGTTGTAAAGGGGCGCAAAGGCAGGGTACCTTCAGGTTCGGCGTCGGCATCCCATGGACGCAATTGCTGAAGTCCTAACATTATTTTTTTGTGCCGGTAAATCTCATTGACCAACGGCATCACATAAAGCTTAACCGCATCATGAAATTGGAAGCAATCCTCTTTTGTGTAGTCAAACCTTCCCAGTTCTTTAAATCTGTAATCCCTGTAATTGGTAAAGCCGGCATTTATAGCTTCCGTGTTTCTTAAACCCACCAGTTTATCATATAATTCGTCCAAAATGGCTTTGTCCTGAAGTCGTCGATCCTGTATTTTCCGATAAACTTCTTCTCTTAGCGAACGATCTGGATTTTCCAGGAACTTTCCGGCTTGTTGAAGCGTGTATTCTTCACCGTTAACAGTAACCATCATTGCTCCGGTAATCTGGCCAAATTGCTGCTGCAATACCGCCATTTCAGCTTGTAATGCTATATTTTCCTCTCTGAATAGCTCTATACTTTTCCGGATACTCCTCAAGTAGGTAAAATACCGGGCCTGGTCGAGGTCTTTCAAATATGGGGAATGCACAAGTTTTTTATTGAGCGCATCAGAAAACGGCTGTATCCGGGGCTGTATCTCCAGGCAGAAGAAGTTGAAAGCTTCTTCCAGGACTTTATTTTCCGTATCGCAAGTCATTTTAATTTGCCTCCAACAGGCATCTTCGCTAATGGCTGCTTCTAATTCACTCTGGTCGCTTAACCATTGTTCGAGAGAATCTTTTCCGGTAATGTCCCGGTCGAGTAAAGTTTTGAAAAACGGTTCAATGGCATCCCAGTTGGTGACCTCGAAGATCGCTGGCAGGAATGAACGGGTTGTTTTTTGTATATCGGCAGAATACATCAGAAGATATTACTTATTAATAATCATGCGCAAACCAAGAAAGGTTGAGCATTATCTTTAGTTGAAGAGTTACCACATGCAGACTACGCCATTTTCCGTGGTGTATTTATCTTTTTAGCAGGGCCC
>JANXYS010000138.1 GCA_025355935.1 Chitinophagales bacterium
ATTCAGAGTTGGGAATAAATGCCTGGCAGAAGTTTGCATTTCCCGGTTATTATTCTTCTAACTTCGAGGCAAAATTGCAAATATGAACGTTAGAGTATTCGCGCTTGCACTGATCTGTGCATTACCTATGATGTCTATTGCCCAAACGCCTTCTCCATCACTTTATGACCCCCATGCTTTGTTTGCACCGGGTTTTTATCCGGGCGGAAGTACTTACTACCGTTCTGCTGATGGCGCTCCCAATGTGGGTTACTGGCAAAACAAAGCCGACTACCAGGTAAATGTTTCCCTAAATGATACTACGAACGAAATAAGGGGTAATGTAATTATAACATACAGAAATAATAGCCCCCAGCCTTTGTCTTTTCTGTGGATTCAGCTTGATCAGAATCTTTTCAATAAAGATAGTCGCGGGCAGGCCCGGATGCCTGTAGGAAGCCGCAGCCGGTATGGCGATGCGAGCAGTGACTTCGATGGAGGATATAAAATAAATTCAGTTAAACTTCTTACTGATGACAGTAAGGCCAATTATATCATTTCCGATACCAGAATGCAGGTAAGGCTGCGGAAACCACTAAAAGCTTCCGGTGACATTATCAAGGTCAAAATTGATTACTCCTTTACGCTGCCCAAGTATGGTGCTGACCGCTGCGGAATTCTCACAACAAAGAACGGTAATATTTTCACCGTTGCACAATGGTATCCCCGCATGTGCGTGTATGATGATGTTTTAGGGTGGAACACCAACCCTTATCTTGGCCCAAGTGAATTTTACTGTGAATATGGAGATTTTGATTTTAGCATCACGGCGCCTGCTTCGCACATTGTAGTAGCAAGTGGTGAGCTTCAAAACGAGGCCGAAGTACTAACGGCAACCCAGGTAAAACGGTTGGTGGAAGCAAGATTAAGCGAAAAGACAGTAAGTATAAGAACGGCAGAGGAAGTAGTTGATCCTGCATCGCGGCCTTCCAAAACGGCAACCCTCACGTGGAAATTCAAAATTAAAAATGCCCGCGATATTGCGTGGGCCAGTTCAAAATCTTTTATATGGGATGCTTCTAAAATCAATCTGCCATCCGGAAAAAAAGCCCTGGCGCAAAGCGTATACCCGGTTGAAAGCGATGGGGTGAATAACTGGGGCCGCGCAACCGAATATACAAAAGGAAGCATCGAAAATTATAGCAAAAGATGGTTCGAGTATCCTTACCCGGTAGCAACGAACGTGGCAAGTAATGTTGGCGGGATGGAATACCCGGGTATTGTGTTTTGCGGCTCTAACGCTGGAAAAGGGAGCTTATTTAATGTTACTGATCATGAATTTGGCCATACCTGGTTTCCGATGATCGTTGGAAGTAATGAGAGAAAATATGGCTGGATGGATGAAGGATTTAATACGTTCATAAATTCGCTGGCCGAAGTAGATTTTAATAACGGAGAGTACCATCGTCCCGCCTCAAATAAAGAAGGGTTTACGCGTAGTTTGTTCGGCCCGAATAGCGAAGGTATTATGTACACACCCGACGCAATGAAAGAAGCTAATATCGGCAACGCTCTTTATAGCAAGCCAGGCTACGGACTGGAGCTGCTGCGTAATTATATTTTGGGAGCTGATCGCTTTGATTATGCTTTCAGAATGTATATCAGCCGATGGGCATTTAAACATCCTACGCCCTGGGATTTCTTTCGCAGTATGGATAATGCAGCAGGCGAAGACTTAACATGGTTTTGGAAAGGATGGTTTACCGAAAATTATAAGTTAGACCAGGCTATCTCCACAGTAACTTATGAAAAGGATAGCCCTGCAAATGGCGCTATCGTGACCCTCATAAACTTACAACCAATGGCAATGCCGGTATTATTGAGTTACGAAACTAAATCAGGAATCAAGGGCACCAAATTGTTACCTGTAGAAATATGGAATAACACAGCAACATTTAAGGTTAAACTAAATACTACGGAAGAATTGTCATCCGTTACAATTGATGCAGATAAACAGTTCCCGGATATCAAATCAGACAATAATACCTGGAGACCTGCGGTTGCAGCCCCAGCACCGGGTCAGTAAAATTCAACGAATTATAAACCTTTAAAATTCAGTGAGTTTGCAGAACTTCCGGCAAACTTTTTTCTATCGAAAGAATTAGCGGGTGTTAGAGAAGTTTGTTTTCCATTTTCCGTTTTTCAGGTAAATTAAAGCCATAATAAAGATGGCGGTCCAGTAAACAAATTCATTACTCCAAGCCAATTGTAAGGAAGTGTATCGGATCTTCATGAAATACCATGTGTAGATCATGTAAAGCGAAATGGCAACAATTTCTATCGCCAAATTTACCCGGGTTTTACCCGTGCCGGTTACTCCGTTTAACCAGATATTGGCTATGCTCATAAAGAGGATTCCTATCGTAACAATTCTTATCACCGGAATACCCTGCTGTACGAAATTTTCACCTTGTCCAAACAGTCGGAAAAACAGGTCCGGGAAAATATTCAGCAAGGCACAAATGATGGCTGCAAACGAAAAGCTCCAACAGCTGATTCGGATGATAACAGGGATAACCAAATCTTCTCTTTTTTGTCCCATCAGGTTACTCACCATCGCATTGGATGTGCTTGCAAAAGCCCATACAAAAACACCGGCCAGACCGAAGACATTGCGCATGGTATTACTTATGGCACGGGCATCACTTCCTCTGCTTTCAATGAGAAGGAAGAATGCTAGCCACGTACTTACGCTTATAATATACTGCAACACGAGGGGTACCGCTACTTTGAAGACTTTGCCGCTAATAACGGCATTATACTTAAAGCTTCTTAATAGCTGGTATTTCTGTTTCAGTCCGGTACGATTAAGAACTATTAGCACCACAATAAACCCGGAAATCTCGGCAATGATGGAGGCTATTGCAGCGCCATTGAAGCCAAGTTCGGGAAATCCGGCTTTACCAAAGATCAGCAGGTAATCAAATAAGACATTTATCAGCGCTTCACAAATAAATCCAATCATGAGATAACGGCTATTGAGCGAAGCTACGAGGAAGGCATTTCCCATTTGAAATAGGAAGAGGAATGGGAGCCCAAAGATGCGAATTCTTAAAAATTCCATCTCCGCAGGGTAAGCTATCGGGTCCGAAACTGCGCGCATAATAAATGGCGCAATTAACCAGGTAAAAAGGATGCAACCCGCGGCAAAACGAAGACTGATTCGAATCCCCTGGGCAAGAATAGTTTTGAATTCGATGGTATTGCCAGCCCCGGCATAATTCGAGAATACACTCTGCATTGAGTTGTTTAATCCGTTGCCCGCTACCGCGAAGATGAGATAAAATACCCCAGTGATGCCCGCATTTCCAAGAGCCTCTACGCTTAAGCGGCCCAGAAATATGCTGTTTACCAACAGATTTATTTGGGGAATAAAAATGGCGAGGGTTATTGGTAGAGCAATAGACAGGATCTGACGATTGGTGACCGACACTTTTAAATTGCTATCTTGTATACTGCTATCCATTAATTTGAGCAAAATAAATGTTATTTTGCGTGCCAAAATTATTTATTTGAAAACGGCCTTCCACATTATTCCAGAAGATAAAATTGC
>JANXYS010000149.1 GCA_025355935.1 Chitinophagales bacterium
CCACATAAATGGGCAATGATCAGTTGCTACAACCTGGACCAAACCCTGATTGATACCGGCCCATAAAGTTTCCTGGTCTTTTTTCTGGCGCAATGGTGGGCTCATAACCCATTTGGCGCCTTCGAAATCCTCTTCATACAACGATGCATCAAGCAGTAAATACTGGATACAGGTTTCAACAAAAACTTTTTGATTCCGTAGGGTAGCATTGCGTACAGCATTTAAAGCACCTTCGCAGGTAAGGTGAACAATATATCCCGGGCAACCTGTATAATGTATCAAGTCAACAAATCGTTCACTCGCCTCTGCTTCGGTTACCTCTGGTTGAGATAGGTAATGGTAGATGGGTGCAAGATTGCCTTCGTCCTTATTCTTTTGGGTAAGATAATCAATCATGTCGCCGTTAGTAGCGTGTACATTTATAAGGCCGCCATGCTTTTTTACTTCTTCCATCAGGCCAATCATCTGCCGATCATCAATCATCAATGCGCCCTTGTAAGCCATAAATGTTTTAAAAGAAGTAATTCCTTCCTCTTCAATAAAATGCCGTATCTCTTTTTTTGTTTCATCATTGAAATCCGTTACTGCCATATGAAAGCTATAATCGCCTACACAGTTATGATCGCTCCGGGTCTTCCACTCCTTTAAGGCTGCTTGTAAACTACTTCCCTGTTTCTGCAAAATGAAATCAATAAGCATTGTTGTACCCCCAAAAAGGGCGGCCCTTGTTCCGGTTTCATATGTGTCACTACTCGACGTTCCCATGAAGGGCATTTCAAGATGAACATGCGGATCTATGCCACCTGGAAAAACAAGTTTTCCTGTTGCATCAATAATTTTTTCAGCAACTATATCGAGTTTCTTACCGATGGTTTTCACACACTCGCCCTCTATATAGATGTCCGCTACGAAATCATCAGTGGCCGTGATTATCCGACCATTTTTAATTAGAATGCTCATTTCTAATATTTAAAATTATTTTTTCGTACTAACGTATATAAAGCATCACTGTTGGGTCAAAACCCTTTCAACTGCATCGCCTGAAGGAACATGCTTCTGCGCGATAGTATATTTATTCATAAGCGCACTGTATGTTAACCCGCTTAGAGCAAACCCTACAAACCAGGCATAATTATAAAGATGCGAAATCCAGGCTGGAAAGACAGTCACAGGAATTAAACTTACCTGTAGTAAAAAGCCCGGAACATTGGGTAATATACCAATTAATAGAGCAATCAGGGCAGCGGAGTTAAAACCGTTCCTATAACCATATTTCCCATGGTGGGAGTATAGGTCGATTGTTGATAAATCCTGTTTTCTTATGAAGAAATAATCCACGATCATAATTCCGCCTACGGGTCCCAGCAAACTCGAATAAGCAATTAGCCAGGTAAAAATATAACCATTTGGATCAGCCATAAGCTTCCAGGGAAAAATTAAAACACCAACAATACCGGTAATATAACCGCCAGTTCTGAAATTAATTTTCGACGGTGAAAGGTTGGAAAAGTCATTGGCGGGGCTAACGATATTTGCCGCGATGTTTGTGGCGAGGGTCGATATAAGTATCCCAATCATAGCCATACTAACTATCAGTTTATTTTCAAATTTTCCGGCTAATACTACAGGGTCCCATTCAGGCTGGCCGTAAATTATAGCGGATGCCGACGTAACAACGACCCCCACAAATGCAAATAGCGTCATCGAGGTGGGTAGCCCTAAAGCCTGGCCTTTTAGATGGGCCTGCTGGCTTTTTGCATAGCGCGTAAAATCCGGAATGTTCAGAGAAAGTGTGGCCCAAAAGCCAACAACAGCCGTTAAAGCAGGGAAAAAAAAAGTAAAGAATGACTCGTTGTCTTTAAACTTTGATGGTGCACTTAAAATCGGTCCAAGGCCCTTAGCTGCAATTACTGCCCAACTGAAAAGTGCGATTGCTGCGAGCGGCAGAAAGATGGCTTTAAAAACTAATAATTTCCGTATACTTTCCACACCCTTGTACACGACAAACATATTCAATAGCCAGAACAGCAAAAAGCAAATGAGTGGTAATGCCTGGGGAAATAAGGTGCTATTATTTATTGGTTCGAGTGATGGATTCCATGCCCGTAAAAGATTATACAGCGAAGCGCCCCCAATCCAGGTTTGAATGCCAAACCAGCCACAGGCTACTATTGCCCGGAGCATAGCCGGGATATTAGCTCCCCGTGTACCAAAACTTGCGCGGGCAAGCACCGGGAACGGGATGCCATATTTCGCACCGGCCTTACCATTTAGCAACATTGGTATAAGTACAATTGCGTTGCCAATAAAAATCGTTAAAACTGCCTGCCACCAATTCATACCCTGGTTAATCATAGAACTGGCCATAGTATAGGTGGGGATACACAAACTCATGCTTATCCATAAGGCTGCATAGTTCCACGTACCCCAAGTTCTCCTGTTCATCGGAACAGGTGCCAGGTCTTCATTACTAAGATCAGCATTTAGCATCTCGGCCATCGATTAAAGGAAAATTTTAAGTTAGAATGGTATAGATTCTTACAGGTTTTTCTCGCCGGTATAACCCTCCTCGTCTGCAATAGAAATTGCTTCGCTGATGATTTCAAGGCCCTCATCTATTTGTTCTTTCGTAACACAAAGTGGCGGAGCAATAAAAATATAACCCCATCGGACAAATGTATACATTCCAAGCTCTTTAATTTTTGCAGCAACTTTATTCATTACAGTCATCTCTGCTGGAATGGCGTTAAATGGCGCCATTGGTTGTTTTGTTTTTCGGTCTTTCACGAGTTCTATACAACCCAACAGACCGGTATTCCTAAAATCTCCAATCGACGGATGTTTCATTTTTAAAAGTTCCACCTGCTGCTCTATATACTTCCCCATTTCATGGGCATTCTCTATAAGCCCGTCATCTTCGTAAACTTTTAATGTTGCAAGTGCCGCAGCACAACATACCGGGTGCGCGGAATAGGTAAGTCCAAGTGCTAACATCGTATCATCATATTTAGCAGCGATGGGATCGCTCACCATCAGGCATCCAAAAGGTAGGTAACCGCAAGTAAGGCCTTTGGCCATCGCGATCATATCAGGGATAATATCATGATTCTCGAAACCAAACCATTTCCCTGTTCGTCCAAACCCACTCATTACCTCGTCCATGATGATTAAAATTCCATGCTGGTCACATAATTTACGAACCGCTTTTAAATATCCTACAGGATATTTAAGGCATCCGGAGGAACCGCTTTCTCCTTCAAGAATGATAGCCGCGACGTTCGCGGGCCCTTCATAAGCAAGCACACGTTCGAGTGACTGCACAGATTCTTTCAGAAGGTTTGCCTCCCCATACTCCCATCGATACAAATGAGGAAGATCGAAGTGTATAAAGTTGGCCGGTTGCTGACTGTCGGTCGGTATTTTGCGCGGATCCCCGCTTGCTGCCATTGCACCGATCGAAGAGCCATGGTACGATTGGTAGCGGGATAAAATTTTATGCCGCCCCGAATAATGACGCGCAAGTTTTATAGCGTTTTCCATGCTGGTGGCGCCACACAACGTAAAGAAGGCTTTATTAAGATCGCCCGGACATATCGCTGCAAGTTTTTTTCCTAGCTCACCTCTAACGCCGGTTACGCAACTGGGTGTTACATAACTAACTTCCTGCATCTGCCGAACCACCGCCTGCGTGATGCGCTGGTCGCCATGGCCGATATTCACATTCATAAGCCCGGACGAAAAATCTATATAACGTTTGCCGTCATAATCATACAGATACACACCCGATGCATGTTTAACTGCAATCGGGTCGATTCCTTTTTGCTTACTCCAACTAAAGAGTGTATAATCCATACTATTTCGAACAATTTCTTTCGTTTCAGATTCCAAAAATGTATGCAACATATCTTAAGTTTTTATTGCCTTTCCAAAAAGCCGATTGTGTTATAAAGTTCGGAATTATCTAGCTCATCCAGTTTACT
>JANXYS010000152.1 GCA_025355935.1 Chitinophagales bacterium
GACAGATAATATCTCAAAAGGTTTTTTTACTGTGGTATTCATGGGTTACTATTGAAGCAGTGTGGAATGCAAAAAGTTCACCAAAGTTTCATGTACGGTGAAACGAGAATACATTAAACAAACCTGAATATATAAATATAAAGATGTGCCCAATCTAGGTTATCACCGTACATGAAACTTTGGTGAACTTTTTGCATTCCACACTGCTTCAATAGTAACCCATGAATACCACAGTAAAAAAACCTTTTGAGATATTATCTGTCGACGACGATCCTGACATGTTGACCATCTTTAGCTACCTTATGAAGATGCGCGGCTATCACGTAACGGCCTCGCATAACGCAAAAGACTTTTGGGACATCCTTAGCGATAAAAAGCCTGATTTAATCTTCCTCGACATCTATATGCAGGGAATAAACGGTATCGATTTGTGCAGATCTTTAAAGTCAGATGCCGCTACCCGCGACATCCCGATAGTGCTTCTCTCTGCTACTGAAAACGTGAAGGAAATTGCAGCCTCCTGCCACGCAGATGGTTACCTTACCAAACCCTTCATCATTAAGGATGTAGTTGCGGAGATTCAACGATTGCTTGTAATTAACCCTGTACCATCTTCCTGATTAAAGTCTCTAATTTTTGTAGGTGTTTTTTTTAATGCTCCCCGATCATTGAATCCTTAAGAAATAGTAACGCGTGCTCAGAGTTATCCGGTTCAAAATGTCGGCAATGATTCCAACACGTGCCCTACCAGTCGCACCCTTTACTTGAAGCCTTTTTTGGCGCCACGATATGATTGCTTATAGCCCCTGTGTCGTTACAAGCCAAATTTTCCATTTCATTTTCTTTTTTTCACCATGCCTTTCCTAATGTGATTCGTCATTTCCCTACAAATGCATCGGGGTGGTCCTTCGTCTATCAAAACTCATCACTAAAAGCTCCGTGTAATAAAACACTCTGCAAATTTCCAATGCATAAGCGCTAGGGGGTAAGGCTAATGTTAGGGACTAATTGAATGCCGGGCGAAAATTGTTTTTACTATTCCATTTATTGGGTTAATTTTACTAAGTTATTTAGTATTATGATGACGTTTTTCAAACACCTGGAATATCATTTTCCGCAATTACCATTGATCGGGTTTAGGATTCCCGCTGGATTTCCGTCGCCTGCGATGGACTATATGGAAGACAGGATTGACCTGGCCAAACAACTTGCGCCGCATCCTCTCTCAACCTTCTATTGCTATTCAGAGGGCGATTCCATGCTTGACGCATGCATTCCGCCGAATTCTATCCTCGTGGTCGACAAGTCACTCACTGCTCGTTCAGGTGATATTGTTGTTGCGTACATCAACGGTGGATACACGGTAAAATATATAAAGTTTGAGACCGGAAAATGCTTTTTAGTTCCTGCCAACAAAAAGAAAAAATATCCTATCACCGAAGTGTCAGAAGAAATGGAGATGATCATTTGGGGAGTGGTTACAAATGTTGTAATTGATACAAAAAATATAAGGCTATGTACGCTTTAGTTGACTGCAATAATTTTTACGTTTCCTGCGAACGTGTATTTGATCCGTCTCTGCGCGGGCAGCCAGTGATTGTATTAAGCAATAATGACGGTTGCGCAATTTCGCGCAGCGATGAAGCCAAGGAGGCAGGGATAGAAATGGGTGCTATACCGCACCTCATCCCGGGTATTATTAGGGAAAAAGGTATACGGATGTTTAGCTCCAATTACACGTTGTATGGCGATATGAGTGACCGGGTGATGAAGACGCTTTCAGGATTTGTACCACGCATGGAAATTTATAGTATTGATGAGGCCTTTCTCGACATGTCGTCGATGCCCTATACCGATCTGCTTTCGCTGGGCCTTGAGATCCGGACTACCGTATTGCGCGATACTGGCATCCCGACCTGCGTTGGCATCGCCCCTACGAAGGCCCTTGCTAAAATGGCAAACCGATATGCAAAAAAAAGAAACAAAAAAATTGGTGTACACTGGGCTGCTAATGATAATCTTGTAAAGGAAATGCTGGAATATACAGGCGTGGGAGATGTATGGGGCATAGGCCGGGAATATGCCCTGATGTTATTGCGTAACGGCATAAAAACTGCACTTGACTTTTGCGAGGCGCCGGAAGACTTCGTCCGAACTAATATGAGTGTTGTAGGATTGCGCCTGCAAAATGAGCTTAAAGGCATTTCCACCATTGCATGGGAAGATTCCCCGGCGCCTAAAAAAAATATCGCCTGTGCACGCTCCTTCGGCACGCTTACCTCGGACAAAATCCTAATGGCAGAAGCCATCGGAAATTTCACTGCTAATTGTGCAGGAAAGTTGCGCCGGCAGCAGTCATTTGCTAAAAGCATCAGGATTTCCATCAATACTAATCCACACCTTACAAATGAAAAGCAATATTACCGATCGGTTGTAATACAACTTGACACCCCTACTGCCTCAACCCCCGAACTAATTAAATATGCGCTAAAAGGTTTTCACATCATCTTTAAAGACGATCACCGTTATATGAAGTGTGGGGTGGAATTATTAGACCTTGTTCCTGAAACCGAGATTCAGTTAAATATGTTTGTATCCCCAGCTAATAAAAGAATGACGAAGGCAATTGCTGCAATTGATAAGGTGAATGGCGCCATGGGCAAGGATCTTGTAAGATTTGGCATCCAGGGTTTCCAGCGGAAATATAAAGCACGGGCCGCTCACCTCTCTCCCTGTTACACCACCAACATCAAACACATTATAAAAATAAAATAGTATGACACTTCAGCCTTTTGAGCTTTTTAAGCCATCGTATATCAACAGGCTGCTAGCGCTAAAGAAATACTACCTGGTCTCGCAAACATATAATGCAGGGTATGACCATTTCTCAAATGATCAGAAAACGGGGCTGCTGGTAACGGATTACGATGATATCGGACTGGCAAAAATACACGTTGCCGCGGTGAAGCACGACCGGTATTCGGCTGTGTTGAACCTGGAGAAAGAAAGTCATCTTCTCAAATTAAAAGAGATGCTCGACGAAGATTCCAGGTACCGCCTTTTCTGGGCCGTTGTAAGTAGCAATGAACAATTGAAAAAGAAAGTCGACGCACGGTATCGTGATCACATTCGGCGGTACGTTGAGAAAAATACAAACTGGCGGATCGGTGCGGATGAACGTATCAGGTCGCAGCTGCAAGTCATCTTTGGAGAAATTTTTGTTACATTAAAAAGAGGTTCACAGGAATTGAGAATCAAACTTCAAGAGATACAAAAAGCGTGATTATGTGTTATGACATTTCGTTTACAGTGAAGATGAAAGAGCTGGCGGATTACTTTCCTGATTTAATATTTGATGAACAAATACTTATGAACTTTGAGCCGGTTCATATTATGGGGCATACCTATGCAGAGCATCCCATTATCTACCGCGAAAAGCAGGATCAAAAAGTACACCTGAAGTTGATGGAATGGGGCTGCATTCCTTATTATGTAAGGGATGAAAAAACTTTTATGAAACAACGGGCAACGATGTTGAATGCCCGTGCGGAGAGAATACTGGGCGACAACAAAAGCTACTGGAACAAAATCCGAAACAGGCGCTGCCTCGTGCCCGTATCGGGGTTTTATGAACACCGCGAAATACCGTCATTTAAAAAGAAAGTGCCTTATTTTATTTCACTGAAAAAACAAGCTACCTTCTTTTTGCCCGGACTTTATTCTGTTGCAGAATTGCCTGATAAGGACACAGGGGAATTATTAAAACGCTTTACCTATACCATCATTACCCGCAGCGCAAACAGCCTGATGGAGCAGATACATAACGGAGGTGATAACGCCGGGCGTATGCCCTTAATACTGCCCTTGGAGCTTTCAAAAAAATGGCTGGAGGAAGACTTAGGTGAGGACGATTATAATGCCATACTCGATGAAAAGATTTCGCCTGACGAAATGGACTATCGGACGGTATTCACCATACGTTCTCCAAAAGAGCGGCCCGACGGTAAAGAGAAGAACGAGGAGTATACATGGGAAAAACTTCCGGGAATTTTATCCTAATAAAGAAATCGTCCCCGCCCGAAGCATGATATTCAGGAGGGAACAATTATAAATGGCGGTATTATTTCTTCACAAATTGAAACTGCTGTTTCCCGGTTACCTGGTCCTTTATTTCACCGTAGTAAGTGCCGGCAGGTAGACGGGAAATATTAATATTTAAATTTCCATTTGAATTCACAATCTCCCTGTGTAATACCTGACCGCCTGCATTCATAAGCGTGAGTGTTGCGTTCTTCATCACTTGCGGGTTGCTTATATGAAGCACGTTTTCCGCAGGGTTAGGATATATGACGATACCAGGGCCTCTGTTCAGCTGCACGCGTTTAGTATCAGAATATGTTTTATTACCAGCGTTTTCCTGCATTTCAAGACGGTAATAGTTTATGCCCGGCAAGGGGTTAACATCAAGATAACTGTAACGGGCACCCGTACCATTTGCCGCTGTGCTTCGTACGGTAGCAATGTTTGTGAAATTAATACCATCATCACTCCTCAATATTTTGAAATCAGGATTATCAATTTCGCTAATGGTAGACCACTGCAAATTAATTTTATTGTTTACGGCTGCTGCTGCCGTAAAAGTAAGGCCAGTAACAGGAAGTACGACGTTGATAGAACGTTTAAACTGTAGCATGTACTCGTACATATTTAACCCATTTTCCCTGAAATTCGGATCATAGGAAGTTGTCCAAGCATCATGCCCTGATACAGGAAAAATTGTCTTTTTCGCTAATGGAGATGGTGTAGGCGTGGCGGCGTTGATAAGGTTTACATAATCGACAGTGTAATAGGATGGAACGGTTCCGTCATTTAAGTTGTGGGTTGCCCACACCGGGAGGTTATTTTTGGCTATCCTCGTAGCATACTCGCCGTAAGGGTAACCGGCACCGCAGACCGGGAAAATACCCGCGAGCCTCATAGCATGAGCGTCAGTCTGACCCGAATAGTTCCATACTGTACCACCGCCCTGGCTAAGACCAGTTAGGTAAACCCGATTAATATCAACCGGGTAATGAGCGAGCACGTAGGTAATTACGTCGTCAGCATCCTGTTCGGTGGGCCATACTACAAATTGCGGTGAGATTACGATGACCTTGAAACTGGTGTTATTTACGGAAAAGCTGGTTGGAAATGTTCCGTTATCAATAAGCTTTGGAGGACCGTTTCTCAATACAGTCGGTAATGATGCAGGTGTTCCGGGGCCATTTTCGCCCGAGCCATGAAAGAAAATAATAACCGGGTATTTAACGCCTGCCGCAGGATAGCCTTGCGGAACATACTCATAGTACGCGTGAGAATTTGCGATCATAGAAACGTACCGTGCAGTCTGCACCTGGGCGTTAACGTTGGTAACAAGCAGGCATAGCGCCAGCATAGCGACAAAAGAGAATTTTTGCGTGTTCATTTTTATTTAAGCTTGATTAGTGAAGCTTTCTTGTCGTTGGGGGGTTATCCCGACTTAACAAAAATGACGCCAAAGGCTGCAAAGTTGCTTTCGACTTTCTACTTCCGCTGTTTTTATTTTTTGTTCTACAGCATTTCCGAATTTTTACTACAAGGATATAAAACAGACGGGCCCCAGCTATCTTTTTCGGGATTAACGCTAAAAGATTTAAATTTTAAGTAACGTTTAAATTTATCCTAACCTCCATTCGTGTAATGATTTCTTCAGAATGCACGTAACCGCACCGCGCTGCAATGCAAGAAATATGGTGAACTTCACTAACAAAACCGCCGCATGACTCCCGTATTCAACTATTCCTAACCACAAATCTTCAGTTGACTCATGGATCAAAATCCTAGTCCTGATTTTGTACACAGTATTGTTTGCGTTTAAAAGCCAGATTTGGCGTCAAGAAAATGGTTGTGCAAAAAAAAGGGTAGTCTATATTTCATTATTTTTTTAGACCCTTGCTTTTCCAGGCTCGCGAACGGATTCCGTTGACGAAGATGAGAATCTTGGGGGAGGCTGGCTCAACGGCTTTGGCATATTTTTTCTGAGGCCATAATCCTTCTTTCACTGGTAAGGCAAAGTTTATCACATTAATTCTTTTAAATACTAGCTTACGAATACTGTGGATTATCGTAGGCCAAACATACAACGCGATGCCGCGAGAGGGGGTCGGATCCTAAATTTTGCACATTAAATTTTCTTTGGTACATGGTTTGTAAAATTTAATATTCCCCTGATTCTTCCGGATATTAAATCACACCAAAAATTACACATAATGCAAGCTCTTGTTTATTACGGACCCTACGACGTAAGGGTCACCGAAATGCCTGATGCGACTATCGAGCAGCCAGGGGATGTTCTCGTGAAAATTACAACAACCAACATCTGCGGGTCGGACCTTCATATGTATGAAGGCAGGACAGATATGCAGAAAGGGCGCATCCTCGGGCATGAAAACCTTGGTGAAGTAGTGGAAGTCGGTAGTGCCGTGGTGCAAATAAAGGTGGGCGATATAGTATGCATGCCCTTTAATATAGGCTGCGGCCATTGCCGCAATTGTGAAACCGGATATACTGGTTTTTGCACCACAATGAACCCGGGTACAGCCGGTGCTGCGTATGGTTTTGCGGGCATGGGACCCTACCCGGGCGGGCAGGCAGAATACCTGCGGGTTCCCCATGGCGACTTCAACTGCCTTAAACTTCCTGAAGATGCAAAAGAGAAGGAAAATGATTATGTAATGCTTTCGGATATTTTCCCAACCGGATACCATGCTACCGAATTGGCTGGTGTAATGCCAGGAGACTCAGTAGTGATATATGGCGCAGGACCGGTAGGACTGATGGCCGCCCATTCTGCCGCTTTGAAAGGAGCTGGCAAAATCATGGTGGTTGACAATCACAAAGACCGTCTTAAACTAGCGGAAGAATTTGGAGCAATTCCAATCGATTTCTCAAAAGCGCCGGCAGTAGAACAAGTGCTGGAATTAACGAACGGGTTGGGAGCGGATAAAGGTTGTGAGTGCGTAGGATACCAATGCTGTGACAAACATGGAGCGGAACATTCAAATGTTACCATGAACGAACTGGTGCAAGCCGTAAAGGCTACAGGTAAGATAGGCGTAGTCGGTGTGTTTGTTCCTAAAGATCCAAAGTCAAAAGATCCGTTACAGAAGAAAGGTCATATGGACTTCGATTTTGGTAGTTTCTGGATGAAAGGACAGTCGATTGCGACCGGCCAGGCTAATGTGAAATCTTATAACCGGCAGCTGTGTACACTCATTTCTTTAGGGAAAGCAACACCCTCTAAAATCATTTCCCACGAAATATCATTGGAAGAAGCACCTAATGCTTACGACCATTTCGACAAGCGTGATAAGGGTTGGACCAAGGTGATTCTTAAACCGGGCAAAACCAAATCCTCTGTCAAAAAATCATCCTCCATTGCAAAGGCAGGCAAATAGTATTTCATAGATTCTTAAAATATCCATCACTTGTTCAACTTCAATTAAATGATATTCAATCATATTAAATACGGAAATGGAAAACCGATCCTTCTTATCCATGGAATCGGAGGAAGCTGGCGTTCCTGGTTGCCCATTATCGGTGGCCTTGCAGCACATCGCGAGATTATCGCAATTGATTTACCCGGACATGGTAAAACACCCGCTCTTGAGGGGGAGACTACTATCGCAACCCTCGCTGATGCAGTAACGCAGTTTCTCGATACCAACGACCTTCGCGGAATCGATGCTGTCGGAAGTTCAATGGGTGCGCGGCTGGTGATCGAACTTGTACGCCGAGGCAATATCCTGGGTAGTGTTGTATCGCTTGATCCGGGAGGCTTTTGGGAAGGTTTGCAAACGCACATCTTTTATGGCTCCATTGCCCTGTCTGTGCGTTTGGTAAGGGTGCTCAATAATATTGATTTCCTGGATGCATTTACAGAACATGATATCAGCAGGAGTATCCTGATGGCACAGTTTTCTTCGCACCCTTCCCGACTGTCTTCTAAACTGGTGTATGACGAGCTCCGGGGTTACGCCACTTCACCCGTATTTGATGAATTGCTTTCAAGCCTTGCATATGGTGAGAAACAAAAGGGAGTGACGGAGGGAGCAATAAAAAAACCATTAGTGATTGGCTGGGGTCGGAAAGACAAAGTCTGCTTCCCCGGCCAGGCAGATAAAGCACTGGAGCTTTTCCCGGATGCGATTCTATACTGGTTTGATGATTGTGGTCATTTTCCGCACTGGGACAAACCAGCAGAAACCGTTGATCTCATTCTGATGGCTACAGGTAATTATCAGATGGAAAGAACTGCAGAGGTGGAAGTATGGCAATCTGCCGAATAAAATCGCTTACATCATCGCGAATTTATAAAGCACGGATTACACCAATTATGAATGCACAATTACTAGAGGAGTACTACTTTGACCATATCCCACAAGCGTAGCTCTATCCCTTTAGGGATTTAATATCGGTAGATCAAGGGAGACACAAGAGTTTTCCAATGCCTTTAGGGATGAAATATTGCTTCCTCGCCAAGTAAAGAAAATGCACCTCCAAGTTGTTCCTCAGCTTCGCTGAATGCTTTTTATATTTTTTTGCACGCCAAAAAAAATACCGAA
>JANXYS010000155.1 GCA_025355935.1 Chitinophagales bacterium
TTATAGGCTGAAATACATTCGACATTTTGCGATGGCAACAACGAGTTTAAGTCTTTTTTCTACTTAGAACCAGGTATATCAAGGATCAGGACTATCTTTATTGGGTATGAACCAGGTAACATATGAAATTAAATAATTGGAGTAAAGTTTTACTGATCCTAGCCTGCATGTGTTTCTCCTTTATCGGGTTTTTGATAAAACTCCCATCTGTTTTTAGCCATTATGATAAGCAATTACATACGATCTTCTACTTCGCAGCGGCGGCTTTTTTAAATTTATTACTTGCTAAGAAAAATATCATCAAGCACTCACTAATATTTATTACACTTTATTTATTCAGCGTGGGCATTGAGTTTGCGCAAGAGTATTCGAATAAATTCTTTCATAAAAGAATCCATGGCAGCTACGACGTTGAAGATATACATGCAAACCTGAAAGGTTTAATTCTGTTCTCGGTTGTTTGGCTTATCTATATAGTAATATTTTTTACTTTCAGCAGATTGAAGCCTGAGAAAATGGCAAATGATAAGACGGGAGAATGAGATCATTTTTCCAGCTGCATTGGCCACGTCCGAATTCGTTCCCCTTCTCACATAAAAAAGCAGTCGTGAAATCCTGGAATCACTCTTGTATCACGGGAATACACGACCGCTTTTACATACTAATCTAGATTATAGGCCCTCGTTAGTTTACACCTGGCGGTTTTAAAAAAAAATTGCTGAACTATACGAAGGGATATCCACAGGACGTAACGAGTTCATGTTTCAACTTTCAGCCAGGACGATGCAGGCTGTTAAGGACCATAAGGCGGAGGTGATACATTATCAATCTCCACCACCTCACCGGCCAGGTTGACCACGTAGGCATTGTTACCGATGAATTCCATCGACGTCGGCAGGTTGAGGCCTTGTGCTATAACGCTGAAACTACCATTGGATTGGAGCTTCAGAAGTGCGCCCGTATTTGGCAGGGCCGGGGCTCCTTCAAATGGTCCATCCCAGATGCCCTGTGCGAGAGTATAGAGTGTGCTGCCTCGACCAAATTCCACATCGATAAATAACCCGACATTTAGGCCGGCGGCGGATGCCACTTCTGTTGCTGTGGGCGAACCTGGTGAGAAGGACATGAGTTTAGAAGTCGCTGGCAGGTGTGGTATGGGGCCGGCCTGGGTGACATAGATTGTATTGCCTCTTACCGCTAGCCCGGTAGGTACTAGATCCGTAAAGGCGATTAACTCATTAATCCTGCCGTCAGGCGTCACATAAAGCACACGGTTATGGTGCGCGTCAGTAACAATGAAACCGTCGCGGTAGGGTTCGATTGCGTACTGGAAGCCCGTGGCGACGAAAAATTCCGGCACAGGGGGATGAGCAATAGACCAAGCACCAATATCAGCTATGATCGTATGGCTACTCGGACCGTCAACCCGGTAGATACCTACGACGTCGTGGCCATCAAGATCAGGCGCAACACCGGTTACCAGCGCGTATGCAGTAGCGCCGCGGAAGGCAACATCAACCACGCCACTACCTATGTAGTAGATGTCAGGGATGCGCTTGGGCAACCCGGTCGTAAAGAGCGTAACAGCGCCACTCTTCGGGTTTACCCGCCAGATACTGCCCGCGAGGGGTGCGGTGACGTACAAGGCCCCATCTGGCCCAACGGTACTGCCTTGCAGCTCTTCAAGGCCCGTCACGAGAGGCTTTTGCATACCCGGTGTGACTAATTTTGCGTTTGATATAGAATTACCAAACATGGTATCTTCAGATGTTTTAGGATGAAGTTCTTTTTTGCAGGAGGACCCTATAAACAGAAGGACCACTCCGGCGAACGCTAGAGTTTTGCTCATTCGCTTCATAAAAATTAAATTATAGGTTGAGAAATTAAAATGCCTTGGGTAGGGAGTGCTTGAAACAGGCGCATAGAATCGTATCATTTCATCAAATTGTCTGAAACGCGCCAACTCTAAAGTGGGGCGGACTTCGTGCCGGTTTAGTTTTCATCATGATCTTTTCAGGGTGAATGTTTGACTACCTGGACGGGTGTAACTCTAATTGTATATCAGCCATTCAGTTCATTATTACCAGCCAGAGATTCAAAACAAAATAAAATTACACGCCGTATTATATCAATTACCAACAATGGTAGCACTTGTATATCGTGGAAAGCTTTGAAAGGATGGCTCAAAGCCGGGCTATAATAATTGGGTTTGTCGTAAGATTCATAAAGAACATATTGCCAGTATAAAATTTAAACCTACCAATTAAAATAAGTTTTAACGGCATCGTGCAAATCCGTAAAATAAAACCGGTAACTACAAGGCATACTTTAAACGCTGAAGGTGACTTACTTTCAGCTAAATACAACTCCTTCACTACAGGAAGTAGTTGTAATTTTTAATTAAGATGAACGATGTTGGCGATGCATCTGGCGGCACATCTATCGTCCTAAGAAAACAGTACCTGTCAGGGTTTCTATGCCGACAACTCCGGGGGGATAGGCCATAGTGAGTGAACCTCCACCTTGTAAAGCACTATACTGCCCTGTACCACTAACAACTGTCCAAACACCAGTATTGGTGGTAGCTGAACACTTTAAACTTGCTGTAAAGGACCCGTGAGAAGTAATCAATTTATCGCTACAATAAAAAGAGTCAAGCCCGACCAGCATTACCTCCATAACGAACGTGCCCGAGGTATTGATCTCACCTGAGGTAGTAAAGGTGCCGGTTTCGGTACCAACTTCATTAACTGCTGTGGAAATTTGTTCAATGGTGATGTCAAGAGCATGATCATGTTTTTTACACCCGGTGAAGACAAGGAATAGTACCAGCATGGGAAGCAGGTTTACAATCGATTTAATTTTCATGATAATTAGTTTAAAGGTGGTAGAATTGATGGACGAATCTTGAAGAATAAGGAGCAGCAGTTGCGTGGATGAAATATTATAATTTCACGAGAAGATCTATCCAAAGGTTAAATTAGCATCAGGAGCTCAGAGGATGGACAAATACAGAACATTTGAATTAAAGTAAAAGTAATATTTGAAAATGTCAATTGCAAGCGATGTTCACATTTATCTCCTGCAAATTTTCTTTTGAAAGCGTCCGAAGTTTTTTGAGAAATATTTGTGTTAAATGCCTGCCATGCGCTTACGACATCGTAAAATTTCTGAAACCTGATCCGGGCGGAATACAACATGAAAGTTGTTCTATTACAACGGCAGCTTAATAAAACCCGGATAACTTTTATTGCAGTATCAATGGTTTGCAGTAATCAAAGCCACTTTATTGATAATTTCTTAAGCGGCGTAAAAATGTCGGCAAAGGAAGTGGGCTCAACCATGCCGCGATTCCAACTGATCTCCACAGAAAACTTCATAACAAAGCTTGCAATTGATTTTTATTTTTTTTAATTTTAATGTTCATTCTTTTACCCGCTCTTACTCCTTCAGGATCCACCGGAATACACGCTTACTCACCCTGATTACTACAATGACATAATTAGAAGTTTATGCTCTTCGGGTTTCTGAAGCTAATTGCTGAACGTCTTTATTTTTAACCTTTAAATAAATCATCATGAAAAAGCAAATGGAAAGGATCATATTTTTTTTATTCACATTATCTGTGGCGATGTATGGATGTAAAAAAGAAGAGGGTCTGAAAACAGTAATTACAGGAACTAACTTAAGCAGCCCTAAGCCTGGGACACTGGTTGGAACTTTCACAGCAACTGGTGGGATCAATACCACTGGTACTCATGTTATGATCGTGAAGCCCATAAGCGCCGATTCCATACATTGTAACTGGACGATGACCGCCAGGGAAGGAACTTTTGTAATGATCCAGGATTGCTCCCGGAGTAATATGACCGGAAATTGGTACATTCAAAGTGGAACAGGAGCGTATGCATTTTTAAATGGTAAGGGGACTTTAACCATGATGTTTCCACCTAATGTACCAGCCGGCATTTTAGGCATAGAAACCAATACCGGAACAGTTTGGTTTCATCCATAGATTTAAAACTTGCTTTGAGAAGCTGGGGGAAGGGTACTCCTTGTCATCGCGCGTGAAACTTGTGGATCGTTGTATTATATGCAACAGTCCTACGGCAAGCGTGTATGTTAAGGCGTTAGTACAAAGAATAGAATTTTACCTATTGTCTAATAAAAGAGTCTAGCTATTAGGGCAAACAGCTATGATTTATAAATGTTGATGCCACAAACGAACAAACGTTGGTCAGAGTTGATCCCTGGGTGGGCTGTATATCAGCCACGGGCGCCCTTTTTCGGTATTTTTTTGGGCGAACAAAAAAATATAAAAAAAATACAGCGAAGCTGTTAAACAACTTGGAGGTGAATCTTCTTTATCTGGCGGGGAGTCAATTTCATCCCTAAAGGGATTGGAAAACTCTTATGTCTCGTTGATCTACCGAAATACCTTTATATAGGTATACCTAAAAAGATTTTTTCCCTTTCCTTAGTATTGAATAAGGATGTAAACTATCGTTTACATCCTTATTTTTTTTTAAGCTGCCTTGCATGCTTCCGCACAAGCCCTGCATGCCTCTGCGCATATTTTGCAATGTTCCATGCCCATGGAGGCATGTTTCTCGCATTCTACTGCGCACGCTTCACATACTTCAGCACATTCTTTTAATAAGTGTTTCCCATGTTCAGAGCCTCGTGCCAGTAAGGACGCCGTCAGGCTGCAAATCTGCGCACAATCTATATCTAAACTAACACACTTTGCAAGCATTTTTACATCCTGCTCTTCTAAACATGCTGTAGCGCAATGGTTACATTCATCTGCACATTTGTGAAGTGCGGCGAGGAGTTGGGGGTTATGTTTATGGCTCATAATTTCTTTTTTAAAATTGAATAAAGTTTCATTTACATTTTCATGTCTCCCATAGATTTATCATGTTTCATATCGCCTTTTTTCATTTTTTTCATTGCCACCAGTTTCATTCCACATTTAGGGCACTTCCCGGGTTTCGAGCGAACTACTTCCGGGTGCATCGTGCAAGTGTAATGTTTACCGTTAGTAACGCGATGCGTGTGAACTTTAGTGGTATCACTAGTCTGTGCATTGCTTGCTGTACCCGCTAATAATATAGCCACAGCGATAATAATTGTCTTCATTTTTGTTTATTTTAATTGTTATTAAATGATTGAAAAAAATTGATTTAATATGTTATCGTTATACCGGCGCCTAAACCCATATCACTATCGTAATGAGTGGACAGGTTAAAATATTTAGTAATTATATAGCGCATGCCCAGAGCATATTCCTTATCTGTATTGATCATAAAGTTGGCGCGGAGGCGCGGAGATACGGGGATATCTTCCCGCATTAACTGAAAGCGCAATTTTCCGTCGAGGTCTGCTCTGAACTCAGACAGAACATTCATGGGCAGCAAATACTGCAGACCTGCTGTTACAGTACTTCGATTGTTTTTATTGCTTCGCTGGCCAAGCATATTGTATTTATCATTTCCAAAGATGTTTTTTCCCATAAGGCCCTTCTTTATTTCTTCTCCATCCGGACCAACTTTTTTGTAGTGATAGTCATAACCAATAAACGGTCTCCACCACTGCATCCGGCCGAGGTAGCGGCCGATAGTGGTTTCACTTTCATAGCCATGTTCTGGATGAACACCGAGATGCCATGCGGTTGCAATAGTATTGCGTGTGTTTGATAACATGGCCATGCCATCGCTGCCAGCACTTTCTAATCCTATTCTTGCCATAGAATGATAGTGGCGGTCGTCTGAGTTTAAACCCCGCTTAGCAACTTTAGCGCTGGTGATATCCGTCTTGTCGACGAGCGTATCCTGGTAGCTAAATACCCGGCCCATACCACTCATCATGTGGTATAAAATATGGCAGTGAAAAAACCAATCGCCGCCGGCTTCCGTAGCCGCAAATTCAATCGTATCTCTTTCCATCGGCATGATGTCTATTACGTTTTTCATAATAGCATATTCCCCTTGCCCGTTTAGTAACCTAAAGTCGTGGCCATGAAGGTGCATCGGGTGGCGCATCATAGTGTTGTTGTATAATACAATGCGTATGTTTTCGCCTTTTTTAATTAAGATTTTGTCCGCTTCAGAAACAACTTTATTATCCAAACTCCAAACATAACGGTTCATATTACCGGTCAGCTCAAAGCTCAGGCTTCTCAATGGTCCCGGGCGAAGTGTGGTCTTCTCAGGGGCTTTTAGCATTGCATAGTTTAGGGTTACAATGTCTGTGTTACTGTTATCCATATCCATCCCTGCCATACTATG
>JANXYS010000177.1 GCA_025355935.1 Chitinophagales bacterium
TTTCTAAAAAATCTTTAGCACGCTCGCCGACCACAATGCCTGCATTCTGATCAAAGTGAATAACAGAAGGTACCAGGGAACTACTATCGTGCTCTTCCAATGCAACTGCTTTCTTTGTTTCCGGATGTATGATGGCTACAAGACTATTGGTCGTGCCCAGGTCAATGCCAACAATAATCTCTTCTTGTTGTAAACTGCCTGTCGCTATATTAATTGCTATTTTCGCCATGGTTGTTCGATTACTGCAAAAGTAAATAAAAAGGCCCCGCATTTGCGGGGCCTTAATTGCGATTAAAGGAACATTTACCTCATCAGGTACATTTTTCCATATCCTTTGTTGAAAAATTTATCGGTACCATTTACAGATCCATTGTTATTAATGCTGCCATCAGCTCTCGTTCCATCGAATTTATCTAGTTTTTTGCCGTTTAAATTCGTGAGTACCCTGTAAAGATAAACGCCGTTTGCAAGCTTCTGACCGAACATGTCAGTTCCGTCCCATTTAAATTCGGTGATGTTATTACCAATGTGGATCGGACCTAGCTCATCTTTCGTTATTTCGCGTACAACCTTTCCTGTTATGGTAAGAACCTGTATACGCATATTCTGCGGAACTTCGGTACCTGTAAGAGTAAACACGAAGGCGGTAGAGGTAGTAAACGGGTTTGGATAATTGAGCATATTTGAGATCATAGGCTTATTGATCACATTGAAAAATACGTGATAATCAAGCGCACCAGACTTATTCGCATTTACATCTTTACCCGAAACAACCAGCTCGTATTCGCCATCTTCTGGGAAGTAAGGCTTGAGTTCGATGGTTGCGGTATTCTCCCCTGAACTTAGATTGGCGGGCGTAAATCGCATGGTATCACCAAAACTGTAGGTCCTCAGGTCCTGGTTAGAGCCAGGGAATCTTATCTGCACTTTAAAGAGCGAAGTGTCTTTTAATGCAAGGAATTTACTTTCATCCTTTAGTTTTATGAGAATGTTCGGCTTGGAAGAAACTATATCCTTGTTAAGAATATGAACCGCATCAAAAGTTACATCCAGCAATGGATTAAACTTATCTTCTTTTACCAGGAAGTCTTTGTACAATACATTGTTGAAATGCGACTGCTCAGGCTGGTCATTATCCGGATTAAAATCAATACCAAATGTGTTCAGGCCAGGATAATTCGTAGTTTTTATCTGGTAATTAATTAACAGCGTATCGCCAGCTAAAAGTATTTTCCTCTTCGGAATTTCTATTACGTGATCTACATTATTACGGTCTTTAATGGTGAGTTTTACGCGCATCAAACTGTCGAAAGATGCAGGACTAATATTTTTAAAAGCCAGTGAAAAATTTAGATCTTCTCCCTGCTCGACGGTATCTTTCATTGCAAAAAGGATATTTGGTGCAACCGCACCTTCTGCGATAGGCACATAATTCAGGCGCCAGTATTTTAATTGGTACGGCGTTCCTTTTGCACTGTCAACTGTTTTCATCGTCAGCCGTATATATGGATACTGCATGGCATTAACTGAAGATATATCGAGGTCATGAATTGTTGAATCTACAGAGTATAATATAGTTTCGACACCGGTTTTGGACACACCTACAACATTAAACCGAACAGAGTCTGCGGTATTGGCTTCCATGGAGAATCCGCGCCAATGAAATTCCTTCCACGATTTGGCTGGACCAAACAGCGGTGATGTCATCATCCCTTCAAAACGACCAATCTTAATAGGAATGTTGGCAACTACGACCTCCTCACTAGTCAACCCTACTTTCTGAAATGACGGGTTTGAATTATTTTTTGTGAATTTGAAAATAAAAGGAATGTTACGATAAAAAGAGTCTAATTCCGTAAATCCATAATTATACAATTTGTGATATAACGAATTACCTGTTCCTAGTATCGCCTGATCGGCTTTCCAAGAATTCACATACGCATTAACCGTAGGATTATACAGGAGATTGTAAACAAGGATGGTTGCACTATTAGGCATACTATCGATAAAGGCCATTATTTTTTTCCTCTGTAATAAATCGTTAAATGGAAACTCAAACTGGTTGTCCCTTCCGCCACCCGGATAATTACTACCATAGTGACCCGAAGATCCAACAGGAATATTTTTTAATGCTGACCCTGTTAAAGGATCAAGCACAACAAACTGGAGCGTGTTAAAATTATTACCCCAGTTGGAAATTTGATAAACACCCAGATCTATATGTGCAAACTCATAGTCATTAGGCGGAAAATTTCCTGTAGAAACATTTAGGGTTGTATTTTCTGAATTGAACTTAAAAATTCTGTCGGGCGACAATTGAAGGCCATCGTCGTAGGTATTTTTTAAATGCTGGAAGTAGTGGGACTGGTTAAAACCTTCAACGCTGTTTGGTAAATAAACAAATGAATAACCATTCCAGATATACGCAGCGTTATTAAGAGGTACCATAGCTGTTCGCCAATAATAAACGGTGCTGTCTTTAAAACTGAGGTTGGTGGTCGGGAATTCAATGATACCGCCTATGCCGTTTGTGGAATACGATTTTTTAAAGGGAGAATTGAATAATTCTGTTGTATCTATCTCCATAGTATACTGCCGTTGGGCGCTAAGAGGATTGGCCGTATTAGCTACAAATGTGAGATTTTGTTTATTTACTATAGAAAAATTATATGGATAAACAGGCTTAAGCTCATCTTCAAAAATATAAAAATCTTTAGTAACGGTATTATTGGTTTCGTACAGCTCGCTCACGCGGTTTGTGTAGTCTAAAGAAACTATAATCTGGTTCAGGCCCTTGTCTGTTGTTTTACTGATGGGTACAGAAAGCGATATGGAGTCGATTGATTTAATTCCAGGTATTAATTTGTTGTAGAGTACCCGGATCGTATCATTGGGCAATTTTCTTTTGACAGAAACCCAGATAGAATCACTTGTAGCACGGCCTTTATTAACCATCTGCACGGTAACATGAAAATCATTATCAGCAACGGAAATTATGCTCGGGCTAATCTTCACCAATGCATCCTCGATCACGTAATCAGGTTTTGGAAAATTGTTGATTTTCACTGCGGGATCCCCATGAAGTGCTATTTCCTCGAGGTGTATACGAGTTAGGTAGTTTAGATCGGGATTTAAACCGCCGAGATCTTTAATCACCTTTTGTAACTGGCTTCCGGACGAAGCCCCATACATGTCTCTGCTAAATTCGTTATAAAAATTCCTGTTATAATCATCCAGGAAATTTTCAACGCCGAAATGTGTGTCCGCTAAAAAAGCAATACTACCTTTCTGGGCAGTTAAGATATATTTTTCCGATATGGTTAAATTACCGGTTGATCGTTGCGGATCATTTACGAAGAAGTTACCTGCACTACAACCGCTAACATTGAAAAATGGATATTTGCCCGCATTATTATAAATGGATGGATCGCTCAGGTTGAACTCAAAAACTGTTGCCGACGAATGACCGAAGTACCCGATGAAGCCAAGGCCGCCATTTATTAATTGTTCTATTCGCTGGCTATTATTTTCCTGCACTACGCCAGCGGTACTTTTTGAAAATGTTTCCACATGGCCGCCGAACAAGGTGTCTTCAACGATTGTTTTATAGCCATTCATGTAATTTCTAAACCGCGCATTTTCCACACTGTCTTTGCCGCCTATTACCTGCAGGATGTCTTTCATCCAGAATTTATCAGCAATTGCAGGGCTATTAGTTTGCTGGGCCTGCTCATACTGCTTCATTTTTTGAAGATAGTTACTGATCTCTGTGCCGTTAATAGCCCCCAGTCTGCCGATTGGAATAACAGGACCAACTGTGCCCGGAACGGAAGCCAACAGCACATCTGATGCAGGCCAGCCAAAGGTTGGAACGAAGTCTATTTTACTTAAAGCAGGATCGTTTTCACTTAAGCGTTCACTTATATAATCCACGCCACGCCCGATCAGGAATACGTATTTAGGTTTAACAAGAAATCTTGTGTTTGCATAAAGCAGGAAGTCACGTATGCCCGCAGGATGATTTTTGATGCCAAAACCGAACTGGTCGGTTAATTCTCCGATATCATATACTTTAGCATTATAACTGCCCCCCGGAACAGATGCACGGTAAGCCCGGTATTGATCGACGTAATTGTTTCCTGATCCGTCATTATATAATCTTGGATTACTGATGATAATATAGTCAGCCTGCTGCGCAGAGGTACTAAAATCAAGGAATTTCTTTTGAGTGATTGTACTTATAATATCAGTTGCGGAAACATCCTGACTGGCAATTAAAAATTTGCGAACCGGTGTTGTCGAAGGCGGCAATGCAAATTTAACCTTCCCCGGTGTTGAGGTGACATCACCGGTGTACCGAAGCCCATTTACCTGGTCGTATAAAATCGGCGCAATTGAGCCGTAGTTAAAATTGTCAATTACAATATTATTACCCGCAGCCGATGGCGGCAATTCGAAGTAAAAGCTTTTTTCATTATTAAAATTGAATTTTGCGGGATATGTGATTCCAATACTTGATACTATAAACCTGTCGAGTAAAGGTATGTTCGGATACGCGCTACCAAGTGTGATTACCAGGAAGTCGGGACTTAACATCTTACTCAGGGGGAGATTATTGATCTCAGCCTTACGGTAAGTAAAGAATGGCATTGGAACGCCGTATACCGAATCTGAAAAGAGCTTTGCCCTGATGTAGCGCTCATTCGGAGCATCACCGCAAGCAGTAAAACGCAACGATAGGCTGTTGGGAGGACCCGCAGCGTAAACGTTTAGCCCGGGCATTACGTAAGTGAGATCTAGTCCCGGAGCAACGGTTTGCGAACTGAATCCTTCGCCTTCACTGTAAGCCGCAGAATACACGTACTCCCCAATTGGATACGCAAAGCCTCGGTTGATCTTATCATTGTAATATTTATCAACCTTCCTCATAAAATAAGGTTCGGCAGCCAACGCGCTAGGAGAAGAGTTTACCGCGGTAACAAAGCGGAGGTTTCCTCCCGAAGGATTTACTGTAAGAAAATATGCGGCCGTGTCGGTTTCAAGGCTAAGTTTATCTGCAAGCTGGAAGTCTTCCTTCCGATATAACTTTTTATCTGGTTTGCCGTCATTTTTGGTTCCGAAGAACTCGATATAACCATTCGTAGCCAGGGGCGCTCCTGTAGATGTAGTAAAAAGTCGCACCTGTTCACCGTTACGCCATAGCTGGAACTGATCCGCATCGGCACTGCCGATGCCTGCGGCTGCAAGTATACTTTGTGGAATGCGGCAAAGAGTATCGGACCCTAACCGAAATTTGTAATAAGTTTTGTTGTAATCGATCCAGCTATTGTTTAACTGCCCCTGGGCAGCAAACACAAAAAGCAGAAGTACCGGCAAAAGTATTTTTTTCATCATGGTTAGATGTGGGTGTTTTAATTTTCTTCTTTCTTTAAAAAGTTAATGGTTAAAGAAATTACGTGAGTAAACAGCGGACTTGACTGATTAGCAAGGTTAGAAAACGCATAATCGAGTTTTACATTTCTGATTTTGAAACCCGCACCTATGCTCGGCTGGTAAATCCAAACCTTTTTAAGGTTGAGAGTATCCTTATCTGCAAGAGCTCTCTGGAAATTAGTTATTCCTCCGCGAATAAAAAATACATCGTTAATACCGGCCTCCAACCCAAAATGAGGGTCGATGCTTACGGTATTTCCACTAAGGACGGTATTTCTCTTCCCATCAAAAGTAACGTCAACATTCGCTTCTGTAAGAAGATTTACTGATTTACCAATTTTAAAATTATATCCGCCTCCGATTACCAATCTTGGCGAGGTTAACTCAGTTGATCGAACAGGAATGTCGTTATTAGTTAGGTATAGCTGTTCTTTGTCTTTTTCGGAAAACTTAAATGACCATGCGTTGAAAGTAGTAGTTACATCCCGGGCAGTAACACCAGCCCGCCAATTTTTGCCATGTGCCTGGAAGCCGGCATCTAACCCAAATCCCCAAGATGTCGCGAACTTCCCTACTTTGCGATAGATCACTTTGGCATTGGCACCAAAACTCATCCCTACGTTCTCAGTTTGTTTAAGATTTTGAGCAAAGGAGAAAAGAAAAGCATAATCAGCTGAAGAAAAGGTTTGAATGTTTGCAAAATTTACGCTGCCATCAGGTTCAACCAGGTAAAGGGTGTTCGGAATATCATCCACCGCAAATCGAAGTAGGGAGAACCCAAGTGTACGTTTGTTATCTTGTACAGGCAATGCCACCGATGCATAATCGTATTTAGCTATTCCGGAAAAATATTCGGCATGCATGATCGTTGCGACCGGCCTGTCTTTTACCCCTGTTAAGCCTGCAGGATTCCAGTAACCTGCCGTTGCATCGTTTACA
>JANXYS010000211.1 GCA_025355935.1 Chitinophagales bacterium
CCTTCCGGTGCAAATTCAACTCCTGTGCCGACCGTGCTCAGATCAACAGGTTACGTGTACCAGCCGAATAATCCTGCGCCTTCAGTACCAGTAACAAAATCTAAATTCGAATCCATAGGTAACCCGTATGCATCAGCGATAGATCTTGGTTATATGCGCGACAACGGCTTGCTGGAAAATCTGAATAATGATATAACTGTTTGGGATCCTACCATTGCAGGATCTTATAACTCCGGTGGATATCAAACGCTGGCCGCAGCAAACAATTATATGCCAACCACTCCCGGTGCGCCGCCAACGCTTTACCCTGCAGGAGTATCATCACCTTATATTCAAAGCGGACAAGCATTCTTTGTTCACAGCGCAAATAATGCGATTGCTGATGGGAATGTAAACTTCACGGAAGCCATTAAGTATACAGGTGATCGCTTAGTTACTAAGCTAACTACCATTAGCGACAGGCAATATTTCAGAACATACCTCTATACCGCAGCCGGTAAAATAGCTGATGGCAACGCCGTGGCTTTTGACAATGCCTTTGACAACGTAATCAATGCCGATGACGCTTTAAAGATTTTAAACGGCGGCGAAAATTTTGGTCTTAAAAGAGCTGTGACTGCACTTTCGGTGGAAGCGCGTAAGCCTGTGGTTTCAAGCGATACGATCTACTATGATATGAGTCGTCTTCGCCAGACAGGTTACCAGCTAAGAATTGCGCCATCAAATATGGATCCTGCGGTAACCGCCATCCTTCTTGACAAGTTCCTGGGTACGTCGACTAACCTAAGCATAACAGATAGCAGTTTTATAAACTTTGCTGTTACAACCGATGCAGCGTCTGCTGCTCCGGATCGGTTCAGGGTAGTGTTCAATAAAGCGTCTGTTCTGCCTTTAACTTTTATCTCCATCTCGGCCTCCCGTAGATCTGCAGGAGTTGTGGACTTAAACTGGAAAGTGGAAAATGAAATAAGTGTTGCAGGGTATTCGATTGAACGAAGCAATAATGGCCAGCAGTTCTCGGCCATTGGAACTCAGAGCGCAGGTAGCATCAATTATCAGTATAAAGATGAAACGGCTGTGGCTACCGATCTGTATTACCGTATTAAAAGCAGGGATTCGGACGGCAAGGTTCAGTATAGCAGGATAGTAAAGGTAGTGGGCGTAAGCCAGCCAGCTTCTATCAGCGTCTATCCAAACCCCGTAACTGACGGAACAATACAATTGCACTTCATCAACCAGAAGGCAGGTGATTATGCCACAACTATTACGAATAGTCTCGGTCAGATTATTTATAACGGCAAAATAGCTGTATCCGGCAATCGTTTCGTGAAACAGCTAAAGCTTGATCCATCAGCAGCGCACGGAACGTATCAGCTCGAGGTAACAGGAAGCTCATCAAAGCCATTTTCGCAAGCGGTGATAGTAGAGTAAAGTACTGATAACAAGTTGACCTAAGGCCCGGAACTATCCGGGCCTTAGGCATTTTTACTAATTTATTAGTGCGATTTAATGTGAGGGGAGTGAAGGTGGCGGCTGGCAGCCTTTCCTACGGCAGCGTTATATATATATCCACACACGCATTCATAGAAGTATTCATCACTTAATGACCTGAAAGTAGGTGAGGAATGTTCCCTATTTCTGGAGATCTTGGGTTCAAATTGAATCAGTCGGCCCGGTTTTATCTGGATGTCGACGGGATAAAATCTTCCCGGCATCAGAGTTCCTGGCTGTTTTTGTAGTAGATCTTCGGCAGACTGTAGAATAAATTGCGATTTTTTAAACTATTTCACACCTAATGTAATAAAGAAAATATAGATGCGTTAATCTTAGGAATATGCCAGATGGACTCACCTCTATCGGTAATATTATAAAAAACCAAACCAATATCCACATGAACAAGCTCTACCTTAACCCAAGGCTCTTCGTGGCATTTGTCCTTACATTTCTCCTATGTTTCCACATAAATGCCAATGCATACCAGCTTATGTCTACCAATTTTTACATTGTTGGTCCCGACGGAACACCGACACTTAAAGATGGCAACATGACTATTTATGACAGCCCATACAGTAACGGAATCGACTGGCATGATGGCGAAAAACTGAGTAATGGCGGTGAAAACTTTGGAATTATCCGTTACGGAGCAAGCTTAGCGGTTGAGCGCCGGCAGTTGGTGGATGGTGCCGATACGGCTTATTTTAATATGTGGGGCATGCAGATCCGCAATTACAGGTTTGAGTTAACCATGGAAAACTTTAATCCGATCACCCAATCGGCTTACGTGTATGATAACTACCTGAATTCTATTCAACCGGTAGATTTCATGGGACTTACTACCGTCAATTTTTCGGTAACTGACACGCCGTCAATGGCCTCCAATCGTTTCAAAGTTATTTATACTACCCCTGCGGAATACAATGTAATGATGTCCTCCATGTTCAGAACCTTACCGGTAAACTTCACTGGTATACAGGCAATAAAGAAGGGTAGAGTAAATTTAGTAAACTGGCAGGTCGAGAACGAAGTTTCCGTGCAGGACTACGTAGTTGAAAATTCAACAGATGGCCGCAATTTTCTTCCGGTCGGACGTTTAGCGGCCAACAACCTTGGAAGCAACCACCAGTATCATTTTTCTGATAAAACCGGGATCGGAGCTGATTATTATCGCATTCGGGCTAACAGCAACGACTCCAAAACCTTTTATAGCAAAACGATCACCTTGAAAGTTGAAGAGGTTGCCAGCACGTTGAGCATAGTTACGAACCCCGTACTCAACAAGCAGGTTCGCCTGAAATTAAATCAATTGAAAGCTACTGGCTATACTGTCTCGCTGGTTTACCCAGGTGGAAAGATGATCGCACTTAAATCGATTTCTGTAAGTTATGGTGAATGGGACGTGCACATTGAGTTACCCGCGAGTGCAGCGCCCGGCATTTACCAGTTAAGATTGGTAGCAACAGATAATACTGTTATGGTAAAATCAATCGTGCTGTTATAGCCAGGGTCTTTTCCTTTATTACAAGTATATACTGTCTGGCATTAGCCGGGCAGTTTTGTTTTAACTACCTCATTCGTTAATGATGCGTTCAATAAAGACCTTGGTTACCTTTCTGCATCGGAGTGCTTTCCTGCCTTAAAACTTCTCGTTCTCCATCTAAAATAATTTTTGTCGTTTTCTTTAAACTCTCTTTTGCAAAAACGACAAAAGTTTTGCATCTTGTCAGGAAATGTGAATTTCTACTTAAATTATTGTCATGATTAAAACAAAGTCGCAGCGTAGTGCCAGGGGGTCAGCCCTTAATTTGCTGGCATTCCGGGAAGAATTTGGCTTAACGCAGGAACATTTAGGATTGTTATTAAACATTTCCAAGAGTTATGTAAGCCTTATGGAGAGAGGCAAGCGGGATATAAGGATTATTTTTCTAGACAAACTGGCACAATACAGGGATCAGATCCACAAGAGGATCGAAGTTGCCGGACCCACAAGGCAGAATTTACATGTAAAATATCAAAGCGGCTGGGCTGACCTTATTTCCCAGTGGAGTCGACGGCTCCGCGACATCGAGTATTCCATAAGGCAGCACGAATATCAAAGGAGTAAGCAGTGTACCAGATATCTTCAGAATGCTCGCGTACATAGTCGTTTGAGTACTTTTGTGCATACTATGGAAGATGATGCAACGGGAACTGTTTTAAAGCTGAGCCATCTAATTAAATCTGACCAGGTTGGAAGGTCGACGCAACAAAAGGAGGTGAAGGAAGATTTACGACTTGCCTGTTGGAAAGCGGAGGAAGCCATCCTGAAACAATTTATTGAAATATACGGGGAGGTGGATGAAAATAATTTGGAAAGATAGGTGTGGTTCAAAGTCATTGCGACAATTCTAAGCGCAATTCTGTACCGGCCTTAAATAAATTAAAAGGGATGATTTTCAATGTGTGCGTTGAATGCTTTATCAGTTAGCCTGAGGGAGACGCCTGGCGGAGAGCAGGAGGGGCAGCATTGTCGGCTATTCATAATTCACTGCGCCTGGGAGATCTAAGACGAGGTATAAAATGGCCGGGATTTTACAAATTTCAGCCAGACAGGTTAAAATTATTTCTATTAAAATCGCCAGAAAATTTTTATATATGGAAATAAATGTTATTTTTACCCCTCGGTAATGAGAATTTACCCCTCCATATATCCCATCAATTACCGCATCCAAGTTTAAAAGAACCAAGTAATTACTGCTGAAGCGCCCCTAACCGGTTCATCAAGTTATACATTCCAAATCCTCCGTTGTTCACACGACAACCTCATTGATTGCCGCTCTTTTCTACCTACACGTATAGAATTATGGCACTTTTGTGCGCTAAATATTGAGATCCACCTATCCTTTGTAAAAAATCGTATGCTTATTTACCACAGTATAAATGATTTTTATGAAGAAATTTTACGTTGCAGATTTAAAGAAAGTAACTGCTTTATTTTATAAGTTAGGTCTTGTAGTTATCCTTTACGCCCTTGCCTTTTCTTCTCATGCGCAAACCATTACGAATGTTGTTGTTTCCGGTACGCCTGTTTGTGCAGGGAGTACGGTGGCAATTACTTTTGACGTAACAAATGGAACTTCATTAGCACATTATACAACTTCAACTCCATACCAGGCATGGTTAAGTGACAACGCCGGAAGCAATTTTATTGCTATCGGGTCTACATTTTCAGTGCCCTCGGCATACAGTACTGCTGACGGTGGTGTTACAACAGGCCTCACTCAAAATATAATAATTCCTGCAGGCACACCAACTGGTGCGGGTTATAAACTAGCAATTAGTTCGTCGAGTCCTACATACGATGGTGTTGCGGGCCTGAATGGCTCTGCCGGGTTTACAGTGAACGCCCAGGTTATTCCATCGGTGAGTATAAGCGCGAACCCCGGGGCTACAATATGTTCAGGGACTTCAGTAACTTTTACTGCGGCACCAATTAATGGAGGAAGCAGTCCGACATATCAATGGTATGTTGCAGGTTCTGCGGTATCTGGGGCAACAGGGGTAACGTTTACATCTACCACGCTCGCGAATAGCAACCAGGTGAAAGTAGTGATGACGAGCAATGCTCCCTGCGCAAGTACTCCAACGGCAACAAGCAGCATTA
>JANXYS010000270.1 GCA_025355935.1 Chitinophagales bacterium
TTATACTATTAATGCAAAGGATGCAAACGGCTGTACCGCATCTAACACGTTTCTTGTTGCGAGCGCTAGTTGCCCAGTCATTAATGTGGGCTTTACAACGGTTGCAAGCTCGGGGCCAACTGCAACAAACGGCTCTATCACCGCCACTGCATCTGGCGGCCTTGCGCCATTTACCTACAGTAAGAATGGAACTGCGTTCCAGGCATCAGCTAGCTTTTCAAACCTGCAGGCCGGCAATTACACTATAACTGCAAAAGATGCGAATGGTTGCCTCGGGACATCAGGTACAATCGTTCTTTCAAGTGCATCCTGTCCTACATTTGGACTATCAAATAATGTAAGATCGAGCGACTTTTGTTTGAATAACACGGGCAACATAACTGTTACGGCTACAGGCAGTACAGGTTTTACTTACAATCTTAATGGCGGGTCTTTTCAGTCATCGAATGTTTTTAATGCATTAGCTGCCGGTAATTATACAATTAGTGTAAAAGATGTGAATGGCTGTGAAAATACCTCGTTGATTTCTGTCGGCACTGCACCGGCAGGACCGAAATTTACACAGGTTAAAACTATGATGGCAACTAATTGTGCTATATCGGGTTGCCATGCCGGCACATTTCCGCAAAATGGCTTGAATTTTACGGACGATTGTACGATTGTTGCCCAGAGCGCGAGAATTAAGGCCCGGGCTGTTGATGGGAACCCTTCTATTATGCCACCAATTGGTGCCCTGCCTGCGAGTGAAAAGCAAAAGATTATCGATTGGATCAACGGGGGAGGCCTTCATAGCAATTAGTATTTCATATTGAATAAAATCTGAAACTCTCATTTTCTTTTGGTTGCTGAGCTCCGGAAAAATTATACTTTGCCGGCCCGAAATCCCTTTAGTTATCAATTTTAGAATTGGTGAATTTATTTCAGACCTCGTTTTCTTATCAACTGGAAGTAAAATCGTTCGTTTTTAGGTTCATTTCGTTGTCGATTTCTTGTTTTTGAGGGCTTTCAACTTGTAGATAAGATTTGGATTTTCTTATAGACCTTATTATCTTTGCCTTCCCTTTTTTAAGGGGAATTAGAAACCCTATTTATTCACAACCAAGAAAATTTCTATTTTTTATGGCTGTTAAAATGAGATTACAAAGACATGGCTCGAAAAAGAGACCATTCTACTTCATCGTTATTGCGGATGCCCGCAGCCCTCGCGATGGTAAGTTTATTCAAAAATTAGGTTCGTACAATCCTTTGACTGTTCCGGCTACTATCCAGGTAGATCGCCAGAAAGCTTTAGATTGGTTGCAAAAAGGTGCTCAACCCACCGATACTGTACGCCGCATTCTTTCTTTCAAAGGTGTGTTGTTCCTGAAACATTTATTGCGTGGCGTAAGCCTGGGCCTTTTTGATGAGGCTGCAGCAATGGAGAAATTTACTAAGTGGAGCAGCGAGCATGAAGCTCACGTAGCGAAACGTCAGGGTGCCCATAGAAAGGCACGAACGGATAGCCGCAACGCACCTTTTGTTAAGAAAGTTGCAGAAAAAACTGAAGAAGCACCGGCACCTGTTGCTGCACCTGTTGAAGATGCTGCACCTGCTACCGAAGAAGCTAACACAGCAGAATAATTCTTCCTCTGTCGTAACTTATTAAGTCCTGCAATTATTTTGCGGGACTTTTTTCATTTAATAGACCGTTAAAAACATTGGAATATTTGCGTTCAGGTAAAGCGATCAGGCAATTTCATCATCTTTTTATCAGCGTAGGAGGCGACACTGCAGGTCTTTTATTCATCCTAACTGTCTCGTAAATGATCAGTCCTACCATAATGATAAAAAGAATCATGATGCCCAATGGTCCCGTAGTTAAGACCTTTTTTTTGTTGACTTGGTCAGTGGGTCACCAAATGTTGCCCCAGAAGGAAGCCAAGTCCAGAATCGTCCGCGAGGAAATCGCCGAGTGCAGTGCCTAAAGTGTTCGAAAATAAAATTGCTGTCCAGTAAAATAATTCTCCGCGTTTCGACCGGAAATCGGTAACCGAAAGTGTTTTCTCACTTAGGCTCCAAATAATTAAAACCAATACTAATGTAGATACAAGGATTAACGAACCAACGGCATAGCCGAGATTCAATGTTCGGTCCATATAATCTGACATGGTAGTTCCTGCTGTACTTGTAGCAACGATAACTGCCCAATACAACGCCGGGATGTAGCGCTTAACAGATAATTGCAGGAATACAGTTATAAGAAAAAAACTGAAGAAAAAGAGTGTGCTGATACCGTATCCGACATTAAGAGTTTGGGCAGGAGATCTCCAGCAGTTTCACCAAAAGTAGTCGCGGTGATCTTTGTCAACCAGAATTAAAGAGTGAGCTCCGGGATCTTTTCCAAGGCTGTGTACCATGTTGCATCGTATCCATTTTCGCAATTTTCAAGTTACAAAGCAATCACTTTGCCTGCATTGCAACCGAAGGTCATCTGGCTGCCCCATCTTTGTT
>JANXYS010000289.1 GCA_025355935.1 Chitinophagales bacterium
GTCGGTGGAGGCGGTACTCAATGTCTCCGACCTGTTTATTCTCCCAAGCAAGAGTGAGAATTTCGGTCATGCCATTATTGAGGCACTAAGTTCAGGCTTGCCAGTAATCACCAGTGGTTATACTCCCTGGAATGGATTACAGGAATCACGGGCGGGGATGAACGTAGCGCTTAATGCAGAGGCGCTTGCAGATGCGATTAATTTTTTTGCGAGTATGAGCCCGGAAGATTTTCAGCAGTATAAAATTGGGGCGGGGGAGTATGCGAGGAAGAAGATTGATTTTGAGACATTGCATAAGCAATATGAGGATTTGTTTGGATAATTTATTAGACGAATTTTCTTTCTTTAAACACGAATTACACGGATTGAAATCGCTGGCATCGTGTTATTTTTTGCCACGAAGAATCGAAGACGTGAAGATGCACAAAGGAAGAAGATGTGATGCGCACATGAAAATCCTTTTGTTCTCATGTCTTTTTGTTTTTCTTAGTGTCCCTTTGATTCTTCGTGCCTTTGTGGCAAAAAAACGTATTTCATGAACATCTTGTTTGATAAATCTTTCATAACCTTCGTTGCCAAATTCCTGCTGCTATTCGCACTGTTGTATTTCGGTACCCTGGGCATTATTGGCCTGGCGGCGCCGGGTAAGCTTTACAGTCCGGTTGTAGATCAGTACCTCGATTACGTGAGCGGGATTAAAAATGCGCTGATGTATGGCACCAAAGGAATCCTGAAGTTGTTTGGAATTACCACCGTCATTGAACCTAATTTTACTATCAGGTTTATTCATGCCCGCGGGGTGATTATAGCGCGGGACTGCGTGGGCTTTGGCGTATATAGTTTCTGGATTGCATATGTAGCCGCGAATAAGGGTAATTGGCAGAAAAAACTGGCCTGGATTACCGGGGGCTTATTATTGCTGTTTGCAATAAATACTATCCGCATCACGTTGTTCCTTACGGCGATCAATAAGGGCTGGCCGATGCCATTGGGTATTGATCATCATACATGGTTTACGGTGTTTGCATACGGGGCGATATTTGGGATGATTTTTCTTTTGAACCACAAGTCTGAACCACTGAGAATACTCAAAGAATCGAAGGGGCACAAAGAAGGGGAAAAAAAACTGATAACCAAAGAGGAACAAGAGGTTTAACAGGAGTTGAAAGAGGGTTGCATTGAATACTCTAATTCGTGTGATTCGAAAAATTAGTTTTTAATTCGTGTTACAATCAAAAGAATTCGTGTAATTCGAAAAATTCCTTTTTTATTGAATAATAATAAAAATATTTCGTTTAATAAAAAATGGTTGATCTCTCTAATTATAATAACGACTGGTACCAACCCGGATCGGCATTTAAGCGTACCAGTTGGTATTATATTAATATAATTTTTATAAATAATTCGCTTTTACCATTTTCGGGATTGAAGGTTTTCTTGTTGCGGTTATACGGGGCGAAGATTGGCAAGGGGGTTATGATTAAACCTTCGGTTAATATAAAGTATCCCTGGTTCCTGACTATCGGCGACCATTGTTGGATAGGAGAGAAGGCCTGGATTGATAACCTGGGTCCTGTAACAATTGGCGCACATAGCTGTTTATCACAGGGCGCGTTACTGCTCTCGGGCAACCACGATTTCTCAAAGGAAGGCTTTGACCTGATGATTGAACCTATTGTATTGGAAGAAGGGGTATGGATTGGTGCCCAGGCTATCGTTTGCGGCGGTGCGGTCTGTAGGTCGCACGCGGTACTAACGGCAGGATCAGTCGCATCAGGGGTATTAAGTGCGTTTTCTATTTATCGCGGTAATCCCGCGGAATTTGTAAAGCCAAGGTTGATGAAATAGTATCATGACTTTTTGAAGAACAAACGACACGAGGTTCAAGGCTTAGGATATTTAATACCTAGAAGACTGGCGACTTTTCTTGTTCCTTCCTTACTTGCTATTACCAGTTAACGTTAAGTTTAAATCAAAATTTGGATTTTCACTTTTTTGCAATATATTAGCTAACCGTTTAACCTAATATTCCGTGATCTTCCCTAACTGTGCATTTGAGTCCTCCCCGGCAAGTGTCACATTCTATCACTAGCTACTAAGCCGAAGATATGAAGCACACCGCTATTAAGATTTCAACCACGCTGCCCTATGATCTGAATCTCCAACCCGAACCTATGAAGGTGACCATTATTACCGTCACTTTTAATTCGGAAAAGTACCTGGAAGACTGTATTAAATCAGTCATAAAACAGGATCACCCCAATATTGAACATATTATTATTGATGGTAAGTCGACCGACAAGACTATGTCTATCATTAAAAAATACGAGGATCACCTCACCACCTGGGTGTCGGAGACGGATCGTGGTATGTATGATGCCATCAACAAGGGCATGGCCCTCGCATCCGGTGACGTGATCGGCATCCTGAACAGCGATGACATGCTCCAAACAGATGATGTGATCAGTCATATTGTAAGGACGTTTGAAACAAAGCACGTGGGTGCGGTATATGGTGACCTGGATTATGTATTTGCGGAAGAAGTAGACAAGGTGTTCAGGATCTGGAAGGGTAAACCATTTAAAAGGAGTTTGTTTAATATCGGATGGATGCCTGCGCATCCAACATTTTATATCAAGCGAAAACTGGTAGAAGAATTTGGCGGCTATGAAACGCATTACTTTAGTGCCGCCGACTACGAATTTATGGCGCGGTACCTGTTCTATCATTCCGTGAGTGCTGCCTATATACCAAAGCTCATAGTTAAAATGCGATTGGGCGGACAGAGTAACAAGAGCCTCCAGCAACGACTCAGGGCTAACCGCCGTGATTTCTTAGCAATGAAGAAGAATAAAATTCCTTTTGCCTTTTTTGTATCTATCCTGAAGCCCCTAAGTAAGGTGCATCAGTTTTATAAATAACAACGACAGCCAAAACTGCATGTTCAGCATCTTTAAAAAAAATAATAGTACTACTGCGGATTTCCAATACCCGATTGCCTCAGATATGCATTCACATATCCTGCCGGGAATTGATGATGGTTCCCCCAATGTGGAAACGTCGGTTACTTTAGTCCGCGGATTGAAGGAGCTCGGCATCCACCGCTCCTGTGCTACCCCGCACGTCATTGGTGATATGTTCCGCAATAACCGCGAAACTATAACCGGCGCGCAATCCCTCCTTCAGGAAGCATTAGACAACGAAGGAATAGAATTTGACCTTACCGTTGCTGCAGAATACATGCTTGACAGCTATTTTTTATCGCTCCTCGACGACAAGCGAAATATTTTAACCTTACAGGATAACCTCATCCTAACGGAATTCTCCTACGCAACCATGCCGTCCAATCCCGGCGAAATGTCGTTTGCCATTATCACAGAGGGTTTCTCCCCGATCTTAGCCCACCCCGAGCGGTACGCTTATTATTACAACGATTACAATCATTATCATCATTTACACGACCTTGGTTTTATGTTCCAGGTGAACCTGCTGTCTGTTACAGGTTACTACGGAAAGGAAGCCGCGAAAGCAGCGCACTACCTTATTAAAAACAACCTCATCAGTTATGCTGGTACAGACATGCACCACGAGAAGCATTTGGCGGCACTGAGTGATGCGAAGAATCAGCGGATTTTTGCAGAGGTGTTTGAGGGGGTGCAGTTATTGAATGGCTAATTTTTTTTCGCCGCAAAAGCGGGGAGTTAAAGAGATGCACTAAGGAAGAAAAAAGGCTTTAACACGAATTTTAAAATTAATTACCCGAATTACACGAATTGAGTTCACCTCGTGATGTCTTTGAGACGATCCCTTGCGCTGGATGCAAAACCTGGACGAGCTGAAAATCTTTTGGTCTTTTTCAACTCAGCCGATAGGACGTGGGGCACCAAGGAAGAAGAGAAAAGGGCTTTAACACGAATTTTAATATTAATTACTCGAATTACACGAATTGAGTTCACTTCGTGATCTCGTCAGGACCATCCCTTGCGCTGGAATGCACATCTGGCCACTACGCTCGGTTTTCCCGAAGAAGACGAAGCCACGATGGTGCTCAAAGGAAAAAAGAAAAGAGCGATAAAAATGACAAGTTTTTTCTTTGTGTATCTTCTTTTCTTTGGGCTCTTGTGGTTTAACTCAGGCAAAGCACGTAATCGCCGCCTTGCTAAATATCCTCATAGCAAAACGTTATGTAGGTCCCCCTTTACTGGCCTACCTTATGGCCAGTAAATACTTTGACCATAACCCTATCTACAGAAAGCTGCAAATGTGGGGTCGCCAAAAAATAGCCATAGAAGATAACACTGTTAAAGAAGATATTTAGCCTTTGGCTCAAAGTCTGAGCCCATTATGAGCCAATTGAGCCAATTATAAGCCAATTAAACTATAGTTCGTTCCTGCTCCAATATCACCAGTTCTTTTAAGGATTTTAAATTTTTCAACAAGCTCTGACAAGTCTCTTGTAGCGGTTGCTTTAGAAACAGCATTTATTGTTTGATAGCCGCTATTAGTAATTTTTCCGTTCTCTTTCAGGTACAAAACTGCTTTTACTTGCCTGTCGCTAAGGTCAAGTGATTTAAGGTATTGCTCATTATAATTATTTTTTTTGAACTCTACAAAAAAGCCTGACATATCATAAAAATAAACAGGCTTGGGAAGCCCAGCCAATTCACATTCCCTTATCATCTTTAAGGTCCCCCGACCCCAGGATTCTATATAACCGCTTCTGAACAGTGCATTGGCAATATCAGGATTATACGCTTTAGATGGATGTTTGGTCGGTAGCGTTTCAATTGTCCAGTTTTCAGGTAACTGCCCTTCATTCCAAAAAATAATTTTGTCACTATAAACACTTATTTGAATGGGGACCCCACCAGAATAATCTTTATGTGCAACCGCGTTGAACAATGCTTCTCTAACTGCATCCCTTGGATATTCATATCTTTCAATTCTGTTAATGCCTTCGTAACTGATTTCTGCTTTTATGTATTTGGCAAACAGCAAATCCATTGTTTTCTCAATCTGCTCAAATAAGTTGCCATGTATCTCGTCTTGGAATTTCAGGTCATCATCTGTTTCAAAATAACAGATTTTGATGTACGCCCCTGTTACAAATTTTTCAGGGTTGGAATGAAATGAGAATGGCTGCCGGTTTTATAAAATCATTTTCTTTGAGCTGCAGATTTTCAATAAGATGCTCGTTTGTGTCGGTTAAGATATCTTCTTTAATGCGTTGGCTTTTGATTGCACGTTTACGGAAAAATTCAAATGTTTCTTGCTTTAAATCTGCTACAGCAATATTGGGAACAGGAACACCATCCCAACGTTTGCCCTTCCTCTGTAAAAGAAATTTATCTAATGCTGCTCCTTTCAATTACTGTTTGGTGCTGCCACTTCGATAATGATATTGGCCTTTGTAATTAACAGGGTAGGGATAGCCTTCAACTATTGTTTCAATAAAATCGCCTTGTGCTGTTGTATGAAAATTCACATCTACCAAAATGCCTAAAGTGTCTCTCACTTTGTTGGGTATTTCTTCCAATAGCTTCTTGGCATCTGTTACACCAACAATATTTCCAGCATCGTCTATGCCTATAAAAATGCTGCCGCCATTGGCATTAGCAAAACCACATATCCATTTTAGGTATTCGTCTCTCCAACTACTTTTATATTCTATGTTTTGTGATTCCGGCATTATTGGGTTTAATGAATGTCTTTCAATTGTTCAAACCACTAATTTAAGTTTTTAACGTCGGTTTATGTTCTATAAATGGTTTTGCTAAGTCATGTGTCTGCTTATAAGGTAGTGGGTGGGCTTGGGTGCGCTCCGGCAAAAAGAAATGTGCCGAAAATTGTGTGGTTGATTTTGTGCGTTCGCCGCAAAGACGCGAAGTCGTAAAGAGGCACGAAGGAAGGAAAGGGAAAAACTAAAACACGAATTTTAAAAAGCAATTACTCGAATTACACGAATTAAGCTCACTTCGTGATCTCGTCAGGACAGTCCCTTGTGCTAATTGACAGACCCGCCTTAGTCGCCTTGATTTTGCCGCAAGACGAAGTTGTAAAACGCACGAAGGAAGAAAATAAGACAGGGATCTTTTATTGTGGGCAGCACAACTTTTTGCTTTGTTCATCTTCGCGTTTTCGCGACCTTGTGGCGAAGATAAAAGATATCATTCCAGCACAAACGCCCTTTCCATTCGCGCTTGTTCTGCCCTCGTTAAATTACACTTCGTTGCTACTTCTTTCCATGAGGCTACGGAATCTTTTACTTCTTCAATGATCTTTTTAGCGCTTTCGATTTTTAGTCTAAAATAAGGTGCTACATTTAAAGCAAGCGCTAGATCGAGTTCATTATCATCTTTAGAAATATTCAACTCTAATCCTGTTCCATACTCATTTGGGTTTAAATCGTATGCCGGCGACAATGTCCAACCCTTCGCCGTCAAGAGGAATCCATGATTTCTCAAGTGGTCATCTGTATTTTTAATGCAGATGTTGAATACAATTCTTCTCCACAATTCTTCCAGGTCGTTCGCAACATTCGCCCCATGCCTCATTATGAACTCTGCCAGTTCTAAATAACTTGCCCCAGCTGATCGTTCGCCATCTGTATAACCTAATAAAGTCATGGCAGAAGCGAAATGGGTTCTTTTATCGGTGTTGGAGCGGTCGAACCTTTTGGTTAAATAAGTATGAAATATATTATTGAACTTTTGTATCCTCGCCATGGCAATGCTAACACCGGCACCTACAGCCAGTGTGTTGGCTACCATTTCCCAGCCTGCTATATCTCGCTCATCATTTCTGCTAGGAAATTTGGCTATCCATAAATCTCCTGCCGGATCTACGATGCTTGCCTTGGGTCTCGCTCCTCCTAAAGAACCACCAGGTGCAAGTAGTAGGTTTACCCAGGTTAGATATTCAGGATCATCCGTGTTATCTTCTTCGAATTTTAAGCTTGCTTTTTCCAACTCCCTCAACGATGTCCATGGCGGCGCAGCCATCTCTTTATTATCATTCATAAATTCACCTTCTTCTTCCGTTTTGAATCTGAGGGCGCCCATTCTGTATTGGTCAAATACACCTAATAAAAAATCAGATTCCAGCAATGTGTGCTGAGCCCTGCTTTCTAGTTTGGCTGCCGCGCGTTCTCTTCTTTGCATCAGTACACGACCCCAACGATCCGGCGAAGAATCCAAAAAAATGCCAAAGTTGGGCTTCTCGTCCCTTGGATAAAATGAACCGGGATATAGTTGAAGATCAGGATCGAGTATCTGTGAAAACCCGGATTGTAACCATTTTTCCGAATATTCAAATGAAAATGTCTCTTTGCCGCGGGCCTGTGTACAATTGAGATAACCCAGTAGGTTTGGCGCATTGGCCAGCCCCTGCCAGTCGGCATAAACCAGTATCTGTTTTTTTGATTGAATAATGGCCATCTGTAATTGCTTTATTTTTTTGGCGCCCTTTCCCTAACGAGTAAATTATTATCCTGGAGCTTTCTGCCTAAATTATCATCTTCTGCCATTTTCAGCAGATCCTTTTCCAATCCCAACACAAACAGGACCATGGCATAATTTCCTATTGCAACTCCTGCGGAACCTTTTTCTATGGAATACAATGTCCTGCGGCTCACGTTAGCGCGTTCCGCTACCTGGTCCGCGCTAAGCTTTCGCCTTAGTCTCGCGAGTTTTATGTTTTCACCTAATTTAGTGAGAAGTGATTGCACTGAAGGGATAATAGTTGTTGGATTCATAACTTGCAATATAATGTACAAAGGTAGGATATTCGGGTAATATATTGCTCATTAAATAAAATTTAAACGTCAAATAACTAACGGGACAAAAGGGGGACGAAGGCATAAGAGAAATAAGTTTAGACACAAATCTTATAAGTAAATTACTCGAATTACACGAATTGAGTTCACTTCGTGATCTCGTCA
>JANXYS010000318.1 GCA_025355935.1 Chitinophagales bacterium
CTATACCCCGGTAGGAATCTATCTCCGGGTTAGAGACAAGTTCCGCGATACTATCTTGCTTGAAAGCGCGGATTTTCACGTAAGCGATAATAACTTTTCAATACTTGCGATTAACGCCATTGCCGGAATTGAATTAACGGACGAGGATTCATTGGAGGTTAAACTACCGGCAGAAAATGCAGTGAAAATTCCAATTACAAAAGGTGCTGACCTTGCATCAATTGTTGGTGAATTTCTGGATCGCTTTAATATTACTGAGCCCGCAATAAAGCCCGTAAATATTGCACAAGGTATTTTTGGTTATACAGGTTATGATGCAGTTACATTTTTCGAAAATATTGCTTTCAACTTAGCAAAGAAAAAGGAAGGGCCAATAAGGCCGATCCCTCTGATGCGTTACCGATTGTACCAGTATGTAATCATCATAAATCATTATAAAGATGAACTATATATTTGTGAAAATCATTTTGAGGGGATAGAAAGCCGCATTGATGATGTGATTAGTATACTTAAAAGTAAGGACGTACCTGTATACCCATTTGCGATAGATGGAGAAGAAGAATCCAATCTTACCGATGAACAATATAAAACAATTGTTGAAAAGGGAATATCCGGGTGTAACCGGGGCGATACCTTTCAGATTGTTTTGAGCAGAAGATTTACGCAAAAATTTAAAGGCGACGAGTTTAATGTTTATCGTGCGCTTCGTAGCATTAATCCGAGTCCTTATCTGTTTTATTTTGATTATGGCGATTATAAATTAACCGGATCATCCCCGGAGAGCCAGCTCATCATCGAAAATGGCAAAGTGATCGTTCACCCCATCGCCGGAACCTTTAAAAGAACAGGTGATGATGACACCGACAAAGCCCTTGCCCTTGAACTTGAGTCAGATGTAAAAGAAAATGCTGAGCACGTTATGCTTGTTGACCTGGCGAGAAATGATCTTAGCCGGGTGTGCACTGATGTTAGGGTAACCCAATTTAAAAAAGTAAATTATTACTCACATGTCATTCATTTGGTAAGCGAAGTTCAGGGAAATATTGCCAGTGAAAAGAATCCATTCAGAATACTCGGAACTACTTTTCCGGCAGGTACTTTAAGCGGTGCTCCTAAATACAAAGCTATGCAGCTGATTGATAAACTTGAACCAACATCGCGCGGTTTTTACGGGGGGGCAATTGGTTTTATTGGCTTCGATGGTAGCTGTAACCATGCGATCATGATAAGAACTTTTTTAAGCCGAAATAATACGCTTACGTGCCAGGCCGGTGCAGGAATTGTGGCCTCGAGTAAACCCGAAAATGAATTGCAGGAAGTTAATAACAAACTTGGAGCATTAAAAAATGCCGTGATCCTGGCGCAAACACTTACTAACTAAAGCATCATCACTGTGACAAAAATACTTGTGTTCGATAATTACGATTCCTTTACCTATAACCTGGTTCATCTTGTGGAAAAAATTCTGCATTTGAAGGTGGAAGTTTTTAGAAATGACGAAATCAGGATCGAAGATGTAAAAAGGTTTGATAAAATAATTTTATCGCCGGGTCCGGGGATTCCTCAGGAGGCGGGGTTATTGATACCGCTAATCAAGGAATATGCAGCTAGCAAATCCATACTGGGCGTATGCCTTGGCCATCAGGCCATAGCATGTGCCTTTGGAGGCAGCCTGGTTAATCTTTCTACTGTTTTCCATGGAGTTGCTACCCCAATAAGTATTGGAGGCGCAACAAGCCGGATATTTAGAGACATGGGTCCAAGTCTGGAAGTAGGGAGGTACCATTCGTGGATTATTGACCGTGATGGATTTCCCCGGGATTTGGATGTCACTGCTACAGATGAAAATGATTATATCATGGCAATACAACATACAAGATTTGATGTGCAGGGAGTTCAGTTTCATCCGGAAAGTGTGCTTACCCCGGCGGGTGAAAAACTAATGCAAAACTGGCTATTAGATTAATCTAAAATAGAAGAAAATATAAGAAGATGAAAAAGATATTAAATTACCTTTTTGAATATAAAACACTTGATCAATCAACGGCAAGAGAGGTGCTTATTAATATCTCCAACGGCATGTATAGCGAAGCTGAGATTTCCTCATTTATCACAGTTTATCTTATGCGCAGCATTACTATTGCTGAACTCACCGGATTTAAGGAAGCATTACTGGAACTTGCCCTTCCGGCAGATGTTTCGGGCCATGAGGTGATGGATATAGTAGGCACCGGGGGCGATGGAAAAAATACTTTTAATATCAGTACATTAAGTTGTTTTATTGTTGCTGGTTCTGGCAACAAGGTAGCAAAGCATGGTAATTATGGGGCATCATCTATTAGCGGTTCGTCTAATGTAATGGAACAATTAGGATACAAATTTTCAACCGATCAGAGCACGCTTAATAATCAAATTGAAAAGGCAAATATTTGCTTCCTGCATGCACCTTTATTTCATCCTGCCTTAAAAACTGTAGGTGGGATTCGCAAAAGCCTGGGCGTTCGCTCATTTTTTAATATTCTCGGGCCGCTCGTAAACCCGGCACGGCCTTCATTTCAGCTTATTGGAGTTTATAACCTGGAGATGGCGCGCATCTATAACTACATGCTGCAGGAGTCCGGGAATGCCTATACAATTATCCATAGCCTCGATGGGTATGATGAAATTTCTTTGACTGGTGATACAAAGGTCATTACCCGGAACGGGGAAGAAATCTTATCTGCAGAGCAGGTGGGGAAGAGAGCGGTAACTGCAGCAGATATTTACGGAGGGAATAGTGTTGAGGAGGCTGCCCAAATTTTTTTAAAAATCATAAAGGGTGAAGGTAGCTGGGCACAGAATGCCGTAGTGATCGCGAATGCAGCTATGGCTTTATTTTCTATTGGAAAATATCCCGACTACGAACTTTGTTATCAAATGGCTGTTGAAAGTCTGGAAAGTGGCAAGGCTTACAAATCACTAAAATTATTAATTTCCTGAAATGAACATTTTAGATCGCATCATACAACATAAACAGGAACAGTTGGCCGGGTTAATGGTTTCTAAGCCTGAAACTGCGCTCAGGGATGAAGCCTATTTTTCGAGAAAATGTGATTCCCTTACGGCAAGCCTGTCAAAGGATGGAGCTACAGGGATTATTGCTGAGTTTAAACGGATGTCACCGTCGAAGGGATTCATTAATAAAGACGCAGACGTCTCGAAAATTACGGCAGCATATACGAAATATGGGGCCAGCGGAATTTCCGTGTTGACAGATGAAGTGTTTTTTGGTGGAAGCTCAAACGATCTAATGTTGGCAAGGGAAAATAATATTCCAATCCTAAGAAAAGATTTCATTATCAATACATACCAGGTTACGGCCGCGAAAGCAATGGGAGCTGATGCAATTTTACTTATTGCTGCATGTTTGACAAAACAGGAAGTAGAGAACCTCGCGGGCTATGCGAAAACAATTGGACTGGAAGTTCTACTGGAACTTCATGAAGAGGATGAACTGGAACACATCTGCGACGCAGTTGATATGGTTGGAATAAATAACCGGAGTTTAAAAACTTTTGAAGTCGATATCAACCGATCTTTGCAGCTCAGTAAAATGATTGCTCCTGATAAGTTGAAAGTGGCGGAGAGTGGTATCAACGATGCATCACTGGTTAAGTCATTTAGAAACGCTGGTTATCATGGATTCCTCATCGGCGAGCATTTTATGAAAGAGAAAGATCCCGGACAAGCATTCGCACAATTCGTGCAAAATTTGAATTTATAAATTAAAACTATGAACATTAAAGTTTGCGGAATTACGTCACTCAAACAATTACAACAACTGGACGGGCTGGAGGTTGATTTTGCAGGCTTAATATTTTATAAAAACTCACCTCGGTTTGTGGGAAACAAACTTACAATTGAAGAACTTGCCGGGGCAGATCTGGACATCAAGAAAGTTGGGGTTTTTGTAAATGAAGAGCATGATGAGATTATGAGAATCGTTGAAGATTATGACCTTGACGTGGTACAATTGCACGGCCAGGAATCTCCGCATTTCTGTGAAAAGATTTCCGGTGAGATAGAGGTTATTAAGGCTTTTAGCGTTGATGATGCCAGCAATAATTCTGTCGATTACATGATTGCGGATTACGACGAAGTTTGTGATTATTATTTATTCGACTCCGCATCAAAGGGATTGGCCGGCGGTACCGGGAAAAAGTTTGACTGGAAAAGAATCGCAGACAGCAAGATCGAAAAACCTTTTTTTCTTAGTGGTGGAATAGAGCCTAATGATGCAACGATGGTTAAAAAGTTTAAACATCCCGATTTCTATGGTGTTGATATCAATAGCAAATTTGAAAAGGAACCGGGAGTAAAAGATATGGGACAGATCTTACACTTTCTGCACAGTTTAAAATAATGATGCAAGAAGACAAGTTCTCGTACGCAGGCCAATATATTTCATTAAAGTTGAAAGCTAAAAAATGAGCGATAAAATTAATTACAATGCGCTTTTACATCCTGACAAG
>JANXYS010000368.1 GCA_025355935.1 Chitinophagales bacterium
TAATTATGCTTTCATGCACTTGGTAGGGTATGACGAAGAAATGTATCACCGGGAGTTTTCGAACCTTGAGAAAGAAGTACTAACGGTGCCGGGGCTACGGATCATTGCGTCGGATATTAGTGAAGATGCAATCAATATCGCTAAGGTGAATGCGGGGATCGCAGGTGTGGAAGAACTTATTGAATTTGAACTTTGCGACTTTGCGAAGACTACCATCCCCGCCGAGCAACAGGGTGTTATTTATTTCAACCCTGAGTACGGAGACAGGTTGGGAGAGGAAGAAGAACTGGTAAAAACGTACAAGCGCATGGGCGATTTTTTGAAACAAGAGTGTAAGGGGTATACCGGGTACATTTTTACCGGGAATCTTGAGCTCGGAAAGAAAATTGGACTAAAACCAAAACGACGGATAGAGTTTTATACATCTAAAATTGATTGCAGGCTTTTCGAGTATGATCTATATGCAGGTACAAAAGATGCCTCAAAACTTGCGGAAACAATAATCGTATAATTATGAAGATTATGGAAAGACTTCAGGCATAATACTTGAAATGAAGATTTCTATTAATCACTAAATCATCTAGTATGTTTAATGCAAAATTGATTTTTTCCAAATTTCATGTAATTGCTTTGCTGGGAATAAGCATAACGGCCTGTCATAATAATGACACTAGTACGCCTTCTGCCACTTCGGAAACAACTCTTGAAACCCGTACCGACACTGCTTCTAAAATGATGGCTACTGATACAGCAGTTGTAACAACGCCAGTTGCAGATACATCATCCATGGGCAAAATCACAGCAACAACCACTGCTAACTCAACTTCATCATCTGTAAATGCAGGGGGAATGTCGAAACCTAATGCCGCAAAAAAAAGGAATGAAAGGCAAGGCAATTATCACTGTTCCATCAAAGGGAACCGGAGCCATGGAGATGGATAAGGAAGGTGTTTATAATAATGTTGAGTATCTCCCCTCATATCCTGGCGGCACGAAAGCACTCCAGAGGTTTTTTGATGATAACCTGCAATATCCAACGGCCGCAACCGACAACGGTATCGAAGGAACGGTAAATGTTGACTTTATAGTAGATGAAAATGGAAAATTAACTTCGCCACATGTACAAGGGCAGGCGCCAGGTTATGGACTGGAAGCGGAAGCCCTTCGCGTAATCCAGAAAATGCCAGCCTGGACACCAGGTAAGCTTAAAGGTAAAAATGTAAAGACAAGATTTTATCTACCGGTAAAGTTTCAGCTGAATTAATAGATACACAGTCGGCACATATTTATGTAGAAAGAGAAAAGTACTGTGGACAAAGTTTGTCCCGGGCTTTTCTCTTCTTTGTGTGCTTAAGGGCAGAAAATTACCTTAAAAACCGAAGATAGTTTCTAAGCTATCGGGCGTTTTATATGAGGGGACTTCTTTACAATCACACTTTGCATTTCATCAGTATATCGATTTGTGTATCATGACCAAGTTTAAAGCTGTGCTGACCAAACTGCTCAAACTTAAACTTTTTGTAAAAGTTAATCGCAGCCTCATTCTTTTCCCAAACGCCGAGCCACACGAAACTTGCCTTTCTTTGAACACCCACCTCAATTGCAAACCTAAGCATCAGGCTTCCTATTCCACAACCTTTAAATTCTTCGAGAACATAGATTCTTTCCACCTCGAGGGTGTTGATTCCTACCGATTCAGTTTGCGCCTTATTATAATTCATTTTTAGATACCCAACTGGCTTCCCGCCTACCTTTGCGAAGTAGACAACTGAATTCCGGTTTCGCAGTTCTTTCAAAAGCCGCACCTGGCTCATGTCTTCGTTCATATATTTCTGCATATCCTCAGCCGTATTCGCGTGAGAAAACGTTTCAGCAAAAGTTTTTAAACTTAATATATGATATTCATCCAATTCCTTTAGATGAATCTTTTCTAATAATATAGCATCCAATTTGTTTCGATTATATTTGAACGGGTGACCCCGGGTTTATTTTTATTTTAAAGATAAATATAGCCAGTCGTTTTTTAGTGTTGATTTACGCATAAAAAACTGGTTCTTCCACCAGGAAATTCTCAAAATCACAATATGTCAAGAAAAATACTATTAATAGTTTTGTTATTTGCGCTGGTCGCAGAAGTTGCCTTAACGGCTGGCGCCTTCTTTTTCCGGGAACAAACGCTTAAACAATTTGGCGTTGCGTACAGTGCCGGAAATGATTTCCTCGGATTTATAATCGGCTGGTGCCTCCTGTTTGTAAGTCTGGTGTGCGGTTATGCCGCCTTTTTAACATGGAAGGACAGGCAATACAGCACGCTTTGCTATCTTCTTGGAGCGTGGTGGGTTGCCATTGGTATTGCCATTTACCTTGTTTTTGGAAAGCCCGATAACCTCGTGCTTGATTCACTTAAAGGTTTTATTATCATTTTGTTTGCTTACCGCAGCAGTAGAAAATAAAAACTCCTGCGTTCACAGGAGTTTTTATTTTTTCCATTCCGAAAATATTAAAATGCCATTTTCTTTTTCAGATTTTCATCAATAGCGTCGAGGAACTCTTCAGTATACAGGTAATGATCTCCATGGTTTACTTTATTACCATGAATGCATACTGCAAGGTCTTTGGTCATTTTTCCACTTTCAACTGTTTCAATACATACCGTTTCCAAAGCATTACAAAAGTCGATTAAGGGCTGGTTGTTATCGAGTTTCCCCCGGAATGCCAAACCGCGCGTCCAGGCAAAAATAGAAGCAATCGGGTTTGTGCTGGTGGGTTTACCTGCCTGGTGATCACGGTAGTGGCGGGTTACTGTTCCATGAGCGGCTTCCGCCTCCATAGTACTTCCATCAGGTGTAATCAGCACGGACGTCATCAAACCAAGGCTGCCAAAGCCCTGGGCAACGGTATCGCTCTGCACATCCCCATCATAATTTTTACAGGCCCAAACAAAATTGCCATTCCATTTGAGGGCACTTGCAACCATATCATCGATCAGGCGATGTTCGTAAGTGATGCCGGCTCCGGCAAATTTTTCCGTGAAC
>JANXYS010000374.1 GCA_025355935.1 Chitinophagales bacterium
CATTCTCAATTAAAATATGGAGCAAGACTTATTAATTCTTTCTTGGGTTACAACTCAACAATATCTTGCTGCGAGGTTTTAAATGCTTTGATATTTTCTTCTCACGAACAACATCATAATAACTCTTTTCTATGTGCTTCAATGATCATGGGGCAGAGTAATATCGCAGCAGGTGCAACGATCGGGAGTAACCATAACAGTCGAAGCCCGGATGGTGAACTTGTTGCGGGACGTGGCTTTTGGCCGGGCTTATGTGTAAGCCTTAAACATAATTCCAAATTTGCTTCATTCACTATTTTGGCTAAAGGCGATTTTCCGGCTGAAATAAATATCCCGGTACCCTTCTCACTTGTTAGCATTGATCCAGTAAAAAATAAGATCGTGGTAATGCCTGCATATTGGTTTATGTATAATATGTATGCGATGCAGCGCAATTCCTGGAAAACAAAGGATCGTGATAAACGTACCGAGAAGATCCAGCATATTGAATATGATTACCTGGCACCCGATACCGTTAATGAAATTTTTGACAGCCTTCGCTTATTTTCAGAACTGGAAATAACTTCTGATGGCACGGCAGAGGTATCCGGGTGGGAAAACAGTGAGAGAAAGGTCATCATCACTAAAATACCGCAAGCAACGAGGATATTTGAAGAACTGATCAGGTTCTACGCCGCTAAGCAGTTGCTGAATTTTATTAGTGAAGAACAAATTACTGATTTTGCCAGCCTAAAAAAGATGCTGCAGGCACAAACTTCCAGGACAGAATGGTTGAATATTGGCGGACAGCTTATACTAAAGGAACAGGTAAAAAGCCTTAAGAAAGATATCAAATCCGGGAAGGTAACAGACTGGGATGAGGTGCATGACTTTTATCGTTCCGCCGGGGAAAATTATGATAGAGATAAGCTCCAGCATGCCTATACCAGTTTACTGGAGGTAAATAATATAACCGGCAAACAATTTACGGTTGAGGCTTTTAAGACCTTACTCACGCAGGCGGTTCAGACAAAAGAATGGATGTGTAAAGGAATTTATGATTCTCGTGCGAAGGATTATAGCAACCCATTCCGCAAAATGATCTACGATACTAATGCAGAAATGAATGTGGTTTTAGGAAAATTGGAAGACAACAGTTTTATTCAAAATCAATTGGCCGAGTTTGAAGATTTAAAGTCTGCAATTGAAAAAATCATTTCACTTTTTTAAGACCTGTAAGTTCGCTCTTTTGATCAAGAAACCATTGGGCGGCGAGTTCATACCCCTTTAAACCGAGGCCACTAATAACACCTACACTTTTTCCGGATACGTGTGAAATCTTCCGAAATTCCTCCCTTGCAAAAATATTGGAAATATGTACTTCTACTACCGGAGCAGTAATGGCTGCAATCGCATCACCTAATGCCACGGAAGTATGCGTATAACCGCCGGGGTTAAGAATGATTCCATCGTAATCGAATCCCCGTCTTTGAACCTCGGAAATCAATTCACCTTCGACATTACTCTGAAAATAGCTAAATTCTATAGAAGAAAATTTGTCAATTAGTTCCTGCAAAAAATCTTCGAACGTTTCTTTCCCATAGATCGCAGGCTCACGTTTACCAATCAGGTTCAGGTTTGGCCCATTCAGGATGGCTATCTTCATATTGCGAATTTCAAGAATAATTTATTATTAAAGAGAGAAAGTTATTGTGATGAAACTCATGTTGATTCCTTGTTTTCTCTGATCATTTCTATGAAGGTATCAAACAGGTAGCGACTGTCGTGTGGACCGGGCGTAGCTTCAGGGTGGTATTGAACTGAAAAGGCCTTTTTACCTTTAATTCGTATTCCTTCAATACTCTCATCATTAAGATTAACGTGGGTAATCTCCACGTGATCATTATGTTTTATTGATTCAGGGTTCACACCGAAACCGTGATTCTGCGTTGTAATCTCACTTTTGCCAGTAATGATGTTCTTGACCGGGTGATTTAAACCGCGGTGGCCGTTAAACATTTTTATGGTGGGAATATCATTGGCTAGCGCCAGCAACTGGTGGCCCAGGCAAATGCCGAACATGGGCTTTTCGGATGCCAAAATATCTTTTACAATGTCGACAGCATAAGGCATAGCAGCCGGGTCGCCGGGACC
>JANXYS010000392.1 GCA_025355935.1 Chitinophagales bacterium
TACACTTACCAGTTAACAGTAACAGATAACTCGGGCGCAACATCTGCAGATACTATAAAAGTCACAGTGAGCGGTGCGGCAAATATTGCTCCTGCTGCAAATGCAGGGGCAGACATCACCATCACGCTACCTGTCAACTCAACTTCTTTAAGCGGAAGCGGAACAGATGTGGATGGATCTATTGCTTCTTACCAATGGATAAAGATTTCAGGCCCGGCAACAGGAACCTTGGGCACGGCTTCAGCAGCATCAACAACTCTTACGGGCCTTAGCCAGGGAGTTTACACTTATCAGTTAATAGTAACAGATAACTCGGGCGCAACTGCCTCAGATACTCTAAAAGTAACAGTAAACGGATCAGCAAATATCGCTCCTGTTGCAAATGCAGGGGCAGACATCACCATCATGCTCCCTGTCAACTCAACTTCTCTAAGCGGAAGCGGAACAGATGTGGATGGAACTATTGCTTCTTACCAATGGATAAAGATTTCAGGCCCGGCAACCGGAACGCTCGGCACAGCTTCAGCAGCATCAACAACCCTTACAGGTCTCACGCAGGGCTTGTACATGTTCGAATTAATAGTTTTAGACAACAACGGGTCCTTAGGAAGAGATACTATCAGGATAACCGTAAATCCGGCGCAAAATATAGCGCCCAGTGCAAACAGTGGGTCAGACATCATTTTAACCCTGCCGGCCAACTCAACAACCTTAAACGGTAGTGGTTCGGATCCTGACGGAAGCATCGCATCTTATCAGTGGGTAAAAATATCTGGCCCCTCATTAGGCGCGCTTGGTAATTCTCTTTCTGCAGTAACTTTGATTACAGGACTTACTCAAGGAGTCTATTTATACCAATTAACGGTAACAGACAATTCAGGGGCGACCGGGAAAGACACTCTGAAAATTACAGTGCTTGCAGCAAATAATAAAGCCCCAATTGCGAACGCCGGATCGGATATCTCTATCACTCTTCCTTTAAATACAGTATCTCTTAATGGCAGTGGTACCGATCCCGATGGCAGCGTCGTTGCTTATCAATGGAGTAAAATTACGGGCCCTGTTTCGGGAATAATTGTCAATTCTGCGGCGCCTGCTACTTCGGCAATCGGCCTGGCACAAGGCACCTATTTTTACCAGTTTAGCGTAACGGATAATTCCGGGGCTATTTCAAAGGATACAGTGAAGGTGATAGTAAACCCGCCTGTAAACCTTCCTCCAAAAGCAAATGCAGGACAAGATATAAGCATTACCCTGCCTATAAATACAGTAAGTCTCACAGGATCTGGTTCTGACACGGATGGTACAATATCTTCTTACCAATGGAAAAAGATAGCTGGACCAGTAAGCGCCATAATTTCCAATGCGTCGTCCGCGTCATCGACTGTAAATAATTTAACCGAAGGCGTGTATGAGTTCGAGTTAACAGTAACTGATAATGGAGGCGTCAGCGCTAAGGATACAACATCAGTTAAGGTATACCCTGCCCCGGCCAATATCCTTCCGAAGGCAAATGCAGGCGCGGACATCTCGATCTACCTTCCGGAAAATAAAACGATACTAAGCGGTGCTGGAACAGATGCAGATGGCTCAGTTGTTGCTTATGACTGGAAAGTTATAAGCGGGCCAGTACAGTATATTTTTAGTAACCCCACATCAAGCCAAACAGCCTTTTCTGATCTGATACAAGGCAACTATCAAATTCAGTTAACAGTTACTGATAATTCGGGCGCCAAGGGATATGATACGATTCTGGTTGCAGTTGGCGCTAGCCGCCTCGCTCCTGCGCAAACAGCAGACTTGGCCGTTTACCCGAATCCGGTTGATGTGGTCTTAAATGCCCGGGTACAAGCAAGTAAAGCTTATCCGCAGGTTAAACTGATGTTATACGATGCTCGCGGGAAGCTCGTTTATCAAAAACAAATTGTAGTTGATGATATTAAAATTGAACGAATTGATATGAGCAGGATGTCATCCGGTATGTATATTCTCTATGCTGTTTATGATGATAAAACCAGGATTTCAAAAAAGGTGATTAAGAACTAAAAGATTATGATTTGAAAACCCGGTAGTGAGGATGAGTAGCGAGGGCTAGCATTTGATCATCGCCGGGGCTGTCACCATAAGCATAAATATTATTAAAATCAGCCGGATTGTATTCAGACACAATCCGGTTTACTTTTTCTTCTGCATTACAATTTAAACCGTTTAGTAATCCGGTTATACGACCATCTTTTACATCGAGCTCCGAGCACAGTGTTTTAATTCCCTGCTGCTTGCACCATGGCTTTACCCAATTGTCTGCTGATGCTGAAACCACCACCAACACGTCACCGTTCATTTGATGGAGAGTAATACTTGCCTTGGCATCTTCCCGGATTAAAAATGGTAACTTTTCGTGCGTAAAACGTTCACAAAGGCGGTTAAAATGATCTAGTTCCATTCCGCCGAAGAAGTGGGATAGTAATTTTTCCTTTCCCTGCTGGTTACTTATGAATCCTCCTTTCATTGCAACTAGCCAGGGTGATATTAAAAGGAGTCCGAAATAAAATGCACTACGTCCCCTCGCGAATTTCGCAAGTTCGATCATTGTATCAGCCCTTGTGATCGTTCCATCAAAATCGAAGAAGGCTATATTTTTTTGCAAGACTATTTTATTTAAAAACTGTAATATTATTAAGATAGAGTATGAAGTAAAAACTTATAACCCACAATAAAATGACTACTTGAATAAACCTGTCTTTGTAAAGAATCTTTGTTGGAGACTGCGAGTTCTGTACCACAAAAATGAGCTGCAAGTAACGGAAAACGCCCGCTAATACGAAAAGACAAGTATAATACAACCGGTAAGTGTGAAGCCGGGCGATGATTTCAGGGGAAGTAGTGTACATAAAATACGCCACAATAATAACTGCGCAAATGAGTGATAGAGCAACGTTGATAAATTCAAGGTTATAGCCTTTTACAGCTTTACGCATGTCAGTTCCGGAAGCAAGTTTCAGCAGAACATCGTCACGTCGTTTTGCCAGAGCCATAAATAAAGCGAGTAGGAATACCATAATGATGAGCCATTCGCTTAGTCCGATAAGTGCAATGACGGCCCCAGCTTTTACTCTCAAAACAAATCCAATGGCAACAATTATAATATCAAGGATCGGAATTGATTTCAATCCAAATGAATAGCCGAGGTTTAGCATAAAGTATATTGCCAGAACAAATAGGAATTTGTCTCTGATGAACCAGGCCGCGGTAAAGCCTATAACCAGGAATATTATACAGACCACCAATGCACTGGCTTTTGATACTGTTCCCGATGCAAGGGGCCTTGTTTTTTTGACCGGGTGTATCTTGTCATCCTCAATATCGCGGTAATCGTTAATGATATAAATGCTGCTGGCTACGAGGCTAAAACAGATAAAGCCGCCAATAAGGTGTAGGAAGGTGTTTGTACTAAATATCTGGCCGGCAAAAAATACCGGTATAAAAAGAAACATGTTTTTTGCCCAGTCTTTTGGTCTTATCAGTTGAATGTAAGCTTTCATGAAATGATTAGTTTTTGTTTGCAGCAAAGTTTTCACTGATTTGTTTTTCAATCAGGCAGAGGATCATTGGCAACATTATCAGAATAAAAGGAACCATAAATAGCCTTGTTTGATAAGCTACAACCGAAACAAAGTGAACAATGAACCAGACTGGAACTATAAAGAGAAACCATTTTTTGAGGAGATACGGAAACTGCCTGAAGTTGTATAAAAGTATCAATGGTATAACTCCAAACGTTCCGACTAGTTCAAGGAATGCCTTCACCCCGACAGCACTCAAAAGGTTTAATTTCAGCATTTGCAGCCCGGCTGGAGCCTTCCAAATTTGTTGCGGTCTGTAACCGAAATACAAACGCAAACTGATAAACACAGCGAAGAATAAAACGTAAAGAACAACTGTAAATATCCAGGTTTTTACCTTCGGCCATTTTATAACTTTCAAGGCACCTGCTTTAAAAGAAAACTTAGATAGGTCGACCTGTGAAATAAAATAAAGTGCTGGGATCATAATGCCGGTCTCCCGATTAAAAGCGGCCAGGATAGTAATAGGTATTAATATAATCGGGTTGCGTTTATATACTATTGTGTTCGCGGTAACAAGGTAAAAGATAATATCCATGTAAGTATTAAAGGACAGATCGGCTACGGTGACGGCATTGCCAAGGGCAAGTGCAAGAAAATTAATACCGAAAAACACAAGCCAGCTGCTTCTCACAAAATAATGCCATAGTTTCCAGGAAAGATAAAAAATGAAAAGGTGCTCGACGAACCGGAATAAAATGAAAATTAGCATGTATTTCAATGCTCCTGGTTTCTGCATCAGCTTAATAAAGCTATCGGTTTCATCTGTAGTACCGGAAGTGTTCTGAATGGAAAAATGAAGTTTTTGTTCAACTGGAAAAATCCTGTCAATAGTGTGGTTGTAAACATACAAAATAGCCTCAATGGAATAGGGACATAGAATTCTGTATTGCCATGGATTGTAGTATTCGGAACGTTGTTCAATTACTGCACGGTGACGTTCATAGGTTAGAATACCATTGCTGTAATAGAAGTTTCGGTAAATCGGATAAATAGAGAGAATTGCAAAACATAAACAGATAAACCAGGTGGCTAAATGGTTATTTTTTTGCAACGATCGTGTAATGGGGATAGACATACATAGTCCTTTTTGATTGTTCAATAATTTGAAGTCCGAACTGCTGAAGAAGCGACGCGGCCATGGTAATGCTAATTTCATTTCCTATCTCTCTTGCAAAAACAAGATCATGCAGCTTATTTGCGTATACAAGCAAACTGGAGGCATTTATATCCTTTAATACCAGGCGTGCTCCCGGCTTCATTATGCTAACGAGGTCTTTCAAAAATTGCCGCTGGTTTTTGCTGGGAACATGGTGAAGTACGTCGACAAGGTAAATAACATCCAAATCTCCCATGGCTGGTGGAAAATGCACTCCGTCATACTCTTCGAACTTATAATTATTATGGGGAAGAGAATTAAAAAGACTGTTGGCATTTTCGATAAGCCTCGCGTTGATTTCTATACCATACATATAAGACGGTTGGGCAAATTCGCTCAGTAAAAGAAGAAACTGGCCTGAGCCACAACCAACGTCTCCCACCTTTTCGCCAGGTTTTATCATTTGAATGAGCGGGATGAATGGACAGATTAGAGATCTGTATTTGATTTTAAGACTGTCGATGAAGCCTGCAGATTTAAATTTCTTTTTTAAAAACTGGATTATCGCAGGATTGGTAAGTTCTGTTTGCATTGAGCCGATAAGTTTGGTAACGGTAAAATTAAAATATGTCCCCGAATTTAGTCAGTTAGTTTTGTCGCCTCTGTAAACCCGCATCAGTTCTGCTGCGTTAAAATCGGCCGCGGGCCAAAGGAAAACCTTTCTTTTAACATAAGGAACGGCTTTTCGAAAAAACGATAGCTTAGCAAACTTACTGCAATAGTTATTAACAGGGAAACGATGGTTTCCAGGTACACAACCTCCCAAACTTTGGTATTGAAACCGAGTTTACCGATTAGGGCATTACTGGTAGAGATAACTATAAAATGGATACAATAAAGTCCGTAGGTAATTAATCCTAACCAACTGACAAATTTAAAATTTCCCATTTTAAAGAATGAGTTCTCAGCATAACATTGTTCAAGAATAATAAATAACATCAGGGAAGAAATAAATATCCGCTCAAAAACACGAGCGAAGAAGCTGCCAAGCATAAATTCGTCACGAAAAAAGAATACAAACACAAACACTGCGTAAACAATAATGATCAGCCATCTCGGCAGGTTATGAAGCCTCTGTTTAAAAGAAGGAAATTCCAAAACAAGGAACGCTCCAAGGCCACCAAGAGCCATATCACCAATGCATGAAAATGTATGCATTTCGTGGAGGATTGGTACATCGTTGAAGAACCTGAATACCAGGCTTCCGGCCAATATGATCACAAGTGGAATCCAGAATTTTCGAACAGGAAACAAACTGAGGATTAAAGGCCATGCAAGATAAAATTGTTCCTCAACTGATACGCTCCAAAGCACGCCCAGGCCAGTAGCGTCCGGTAAACCCTTTTTTATATAATCGAAATTGCTTATAAATGCAAGATAATACCATGGGTTTGCAGTCTCCGACGGAACACCCCCGGCTAAAGTTTTAGTATAAGGAAAGATCACAAAGCCATAAAAAACGCAAGCGAAATAAAGGGGCCATATCCGAAGTATGCGTCGTATCCAGAAATGAATAATATTTATGCTGCCCTTGCTTTTTTTTTCTTTTACTAATAAATAAGTAATAAGAAATCCACTTAAAACAAAAAAGAAATTAACGCCAAGAAATCCGTTCCCAAAAAGATCATGTTTTACAAAATTAAAGGCTGGCGACGCTTTTATTTCGGGTAAATCGGTATGAAAACTATGAAAAAAGAACACCGATAAAAAACAAAAAAACCTGAGACCGTCAAGATTTTCAAAATACGTTTTGTTTACAGTTAAGTTAGTACGTAACATTGTGTAAATATAAAAGGCATTTTTTAATTAATTACACCCTCCGGACTTG
>JANXYS010000403.1 GCA_025355935.1 Chitinophagales bacterium
CCTATAGTTTATGGAATGACAATCGGCGAATACAGCATGATGCTAACGGGTGAAAAATGGCTATCGGAGAAAGCAAATGCGATCAACTCCTACAATATCCTGACAAAACCCTCGGCAGACACCCCCTTTCATCTGATGGTGATCAAATGCCGTAATTATGATCATAATTCCAGGTACGTTTTACCGGTCATGCCTTCACCCAACCTAAAAAGCATGCAGGCCATTTATCTGTATCCTTCCACCTGTTTTTTTGAAGGAACAATATTCAGCGAAGGGCGCGGAACCGATACCCCTTTTGAGGTTTACGGACACCCGTTGATGCCAAAATTTCTTTACTCATTTACACCGAAGCCTAATGCAGGTGCGAAAACCAGTAAGTGCTTTTATAAAACCTGTTATGGCTATAACCTGCATGAGAGTAAAGAGACAGTTCTTAAAAAATTATCCGGAAAGATTCAATTAAAGTATTTGCTGGATGCATACTCAATCTTTCCGGGGAAAGACAGTTTTTTTCTGCCAAATAATTTTATAGATAAACTTGCGGGAAGCAGCGCTTTGCAAAGTCAGGTTCGAACGCAAAAAACAGAAACTGCGATCCGGCAGAGTTGGGAACCTGGTCTCTCAGATTTTAAAAAGATAAGGAAGAAGTACCTGTTATACCCCGATTTCAAATAGTTGCACCCCAAACCATTATAATATCTTTGCGACGGACAACATCCTAAAAGATGAAACCAGTATGAGTGAAGAAAAATCGTTCCGCGAACTGAGGATTGTATTTATGGGTACCCCGGAATTTGCTGTGGCCTCGTTGAAATTATTGGTAGAGAATGGATGTAATATCGTGGGGGTTGTAACGGCGGCAGACAGGCCTGGCGGCAGAGGCATGGAGATACAACAAAGCGCGGTAAAAAAATATGCACTCGCAAATAATCTAACTATACTTCAACCGGAAAAACTTAAAGCCCCGGATTTTATAGATCAGTTGAAATCACTCGCGGCAGACTTGCAGGTTGTTGTAGCTTTCAGGATGCTTCCCGAAATAGTATGGGATATGCCTGCTCTTGGCTCGGTAAATCTTCACGGAAGCTTACTGCCACAATACCGTGGTGCAGCTCCCATTAATTGGGCGGTCATCAACGGTGAAAAAGAAACGGGGGTAACAACTTTCAAATTGCAGCATGAAATCGATACCGGAGACATTCTCCTCCAGGAAAGTTTTCCAATTGCCGAAGATGACACTGCAGGCGAAGTGCACGACCACATGATGGAGTTGGGAGCCCAGGTACTGTTCAAAACCGTCCGGGGCCTTGCTGAAGGCAGCCTGCACGAAACACCTCAGGCAAAAATTGCCCTTACAAATCCTGAAATGCTTTCCCATGCTCCTAAAATCTTTACACAAACCTGCGAAATAAATTTCGCCCATTCAACAGAAAAGAATTTCAATCTTGTTCGGGGTCTATCCCCCCATCCTGCAGCTTTTATTAATTTTGACGGGAAGAAATTAAAGATTTTTTTCGCAGAAAAAATTTACAACCAGCCACGGGGAAATGCTGGAGAGTTTACAACTGATAAGAAAACTTTTCTTCTATTCGCATGCTCCGATGGCCATTTAGAAATCAAAGAATTGCAACTCGAAGGTAAAAAAAGAATGAATGTGGTGGAATTCCTTAGAGGATATCACTTTAAATAGTTCCGTGGAATCTTTATAAGATTAGTAGCTAACGGCGCATTCAAAATTGGCAATGCCCGTACCTAGCTCGCTGGCTGCAGCATCACTAACAAGAAGTACCAATCCTTTATTTTGTTTAATATCCGGCATTACATCCAGCACCTTAGCATAAATTGATTTTTGAGTAACCGTATTCGTAATCTTAATAATAGATCCTGCAACAGCAGCATTATGCAGGCAATAATATTTTCCGTCTTCCCAACCACTTGTGCTTTTAAACATTCCTGCAGTTCCTTTCTCTTCAGAGCGCGATGCGGATTTGCTATAGCTATTTTTAAAATATCCTTCGCCGACTTTCTTTTTCGAATTATCAGTTACAGAAACCTGTTTCGCTTCAACTTTTGAGACTTCCGGTGTAGAGGGTTTAATCACTACCTTTTCAACTGCAACAGGAGCTTCTTTTTTTACTATCGGTGCCGGTGGAGGAGCATCAACCGCAGTGCTGGTTTCAGGGGAAGCGTATCCTACAATTAAGTTTGCACCTTCGGGAACGCCATCGCCTGTAAGGTTATTCCATTTTTTTAAATTCGCAATCGGAACCTTATTGTACAAGGTACTTATATGATAAAGTGTTTCCTTTTTTGCAACTACATGGTAAATGGGTTTGCCTGCGGTATTTACAGCAGCTGTAGCAGGCACAGACAGCTTCGCAATCGATTTAACGGGAATGGCGGCTACAGCGGCTGGATTTACCTTAGCTGTAGAAGGAATTTTTAAAACCTGCCCGGGTGACAACCCTTTCTCATAATTAATATTATTGAATTTTGCCAGCTCCCTCCCATTGATATTATACATTCGTCCAATGCTTGTAAGGCTTTCTTTTGCTGCAACGGTATGAGTAACCAGTTTACTATTTTGAGCCAATCCAAAGAGGGGCAAAATGATGGTTAAGAAAAAAAGTTTTTTCATCGTTGACAGGAGTTATGCTGCAAATAAACAAAAATTAGTTGGTTTCGCGGGTCATTACTTGTTAATAATACGCCACTCCCTGGGGTAATAATTATTGATGCGACTAGGTAAAATCTTTACTAATCCGAGGGCAAAACCAAGGTAAGATGTAATGGCCCATCCGCGGAGTGAAGTGTGAATCTCAAAATCTTTCCTCCTGAGATAATTTAGTGCAATCACCTCGTCCACTTCAAGCAAAGGGAATATCGGGCACATAAGATTACTCAATACCAGTTCATGATCCGGCACAAGTTCGTCTCGTATTACCGTCCCCGCTTTTACACCCGCCTTACGAATATATAAAAGCTCTATCAACTGTAGTACCGCTGGAAAAACACTTTGCGGAATTACAAGAAATTCATTATTAAATTTAAGAAAAGTATAATGACTGGCCTCTTTGATATATTTTTCCAGGACCAATAGCTCCCCTTTAGAAGCCATGATAGGTTTAGCCTTACGGCCATTGTCCGTGATAACTTTTTCCGTAGAAATTTTACGAAACGCTGCTATAAAAAAACCTTCACCTTTTAACCGGTCGGGATAGAACCGGTACCCAAAACACTTTCGGGCAACCGATAAAGTTTCCACGATCCCCCATTCGGGCTCGGTTTTTATTTGGATTGATTCAAGGCTGCTTTCGGGATAACTTAAAAGCCAATCGCAATTTTCTTCATCCTCTTTTTCAGAATACGAACAGGTGGAGTAAATAAGTATGCCGTCCTGTTTTAAAGAAGGCAAAATATCGGAAAGAATTTTTTCCTGGCGCTTACTGCACTGATCTACACTATTTAAGCTCCATTCATTAATTGCCCCCGGATCTTTTCGAAAAAGACCACTACCACTGCATGGGGCATCAACCACTATTACATCAAAAAAGCCTGTCAACTTTTGGAAGTCACGGGAATCGTTATTTGTTACGACAACATTGGCAGTTCCCCATTTTGTAATATTCTCCGCAAGGATATTCGCACGCGTTTTTATTAGTTCATTACTTACAAGCAAGCTATCAACTGACATGATGGAAGCAATTAATGTTGACTTTCCCCCTGGCGCAGCACACAAGTCGAGGATTTTTAAAGGTTCAGAAAGAGCACAGGTTTGCATCAAAACTTGTTCTAAAAACATACTACTGGCCTCCTGTACATAATAAGCACCGGCATGAAAAGTCGGATCAAGGGTAAATGATGGTCGGGTTTTAAGATAAAAACCTGTGGAAGACCACGGGACCCTATCACTAATTTGAAGTCTCTCCCGGAAATCTGCTAAAACACCCGGAGTGTTAACCTTTGCAGGGTTGATTCTTACCGAGACTACCTGCTCACCCGACTCGTGCGTTCGTACGAATGACTGCTCATTAAAACCAGGAGCTGACTGCAGGGAGTTGAGCAGGGAGGGAGGTAAATGTTGTAACAAGTCATTACATTTGATGAATCTTCAAATGTAATTATCCTCACATGAAAAATATCATTTTTCTATCGATTGCCCTGCTGATGACAGGAACCTTAATGGCCCAGTCTTTCCCGGATAGTTATACCGATGGGAAATTTTTTAACGTGAATGGTGCAAAGCTTTATACCGTTAGCGTAGGTAGCGGCAATCCCTTAATTATAATTCCTGGTGGTCCGGGTGGCACACATCTGCCGTACCGTAGTTTTGATTCCCTGTCTGTAAAGTCAAATATCCGCATAATTTATTATGATGCTTTCGGGCGGGGTAAATCAGACACTGCAAATTCTTTGCAGGAGTATTCCCTGGCAAGGGATATAGAAGATATTGAAGGCTTACGCATTGCAATGAAACTTGATAAAATTAGTTTGCTGGGTCATTCTTATGGAAGCCTCGTGTGCCAGGGATACGCGGTGAAATATGGTGCGCATCTCAGCCACCTCATCATCGCCAATGGATTTCATAGTTTTATAATGTGGCAGGAAAATGATGATAACAGCAATAAAGAAATTAAAACGAACTATCCTGAAGTGTGGGATACCCTTATGAAAGTAAGGGAGCAGGGATCTATCTCCAGCGATGCTATACACCAGGAAATTTATGGAAGGGTGCCTTATGGATTCCTCTATGCTTATAATCCCGATAAATTTGTTTCGCGGGGACAAAGGGCATATCCTAATCCTTTTAATACAAAATTATATTACCAGATGGTTGGAAAAGATGGAGATTTTATTGTTGGAAACGACATTGGAAATTTTGATTTTAGAAAACAACTGAAGGATCTTAAAATGCCGGTACTCATTATAGCTGGCAGATATGATCACGTTGCAGTACCATGGATGCAGGTGAAATTTAAAGAGTACTGCCCGCAGGCTCAATTTGTAATGTTCGAGAAAAGCGGGCATAATCCGCAAGTGGAAGAGCCTCAAAAAGAATTTGCTTTGATTAAACAATTTATGCAATACTAAGAAACGGAGACGACTGTGATAACATAACTATCTTAGTTAAGCTATACCATCTTAACCGCGGCGCAAAGGTCTTGCAATACTTTTTTAGCATCGCCAAACAGCATCGACGTCTTTGGCTGAAAGAACAGCTCGTTTTCTATACCGGCATAGCCCGGTTTCATGCTTCGCTTATTTACGATGACAGTTTTCGCCTGTTCAACTTCAAGAATCGGCATGCCATAAATGGGTGACGAAGGGTCGGATTTTGCAGCTGGGTTAACAACATCATTTGCTCCTAATATTAATACGACGTCGGTCGTTTTAAACTCCTCATTTGCCTGTTCCATTTCTTCCAGTTTTTCGTACGCAACATCTGCTTCGGCAAGCAACACGTTCATGTGCCCGGGCATTCTTCCCGCCACGGGGTGTATTGCGTATACAACTTCTACTCCCTTATCATTAAGTATTTTTTCAAGCTCATGGCAGGCGTGCTGTGCCTGGGCAACTGCCAGGCCATAGCCGGGCACGATGATTACCTTATTAGCATAACTCATCACCATTGCTGCATCGCTCACAGATATTTCCTTAAAGTGCCCCTGCGTGCCCGTAGCACTTGCAATGGCATTCTTGCTGCCTCCAAATGAGCCAACTAATACATTTATGAGAGAGCGGTTCATTGCTTTACACATGAGGATCGTAAGCAAGGTTCCGGCAGCACCTACAAGTATGCCCCCGGTAAGCATCACCTTGTTGTCGTATAAAAATCCACCGAAGGCTGCAGCTACACCTGTAAATGAATTCAGCAGTGAAATTACCACAGGCATATCGGCACCCCCGATCGGCATTACAAATAATATCCCATACGTTAATGCAAGGGCTAAAATAATGTATAATAGATAACCCCTGGCAGGATCTACAATAAGCCATGCGCCTGCGGCAAGTGCAATAGCCAGTATAAAGAGGTTTAAGATATTCTGACCACTGAAGCTGTAATCCTTCACTTTTCCATTTAATTTTCCCCATGCGATCATACTTCCCGAAAAAGAAACGGAACCGATGATAAGACCAAGCACAATTATAAGAATCGTCGGCTGTAAAGACTGTATCAGCTCACCGTTAGGGTGATCCGACATTTCTTTAGAAATATGATTGAATTCGACAAGAGAAATTAATGCCGCACAAGCTCCGCCCATTCCATTAAAAAGACTTACCATTTCAGGCATAGCCGTCATTTTTACTTTACGGGCTGCAAGGGTTCCCACAATCCCGCCAATTACTAAACCCCCGAAGATCCAGCCATAATTATGCAAATATTCCCCTGTTTCAGTATTTCGGTAAAGGAAGATTGTTCCCAGGATCGCGATACTCATTCCTGCAGCTGCAACCAGGTTGCCCTTCCGGGCGGTAGCAGGGGCGGACAGCATTTTTAAACCAAGGATGAAGGTTACAGAAGCAACTAAATAACAAAGATTCAAAATGTGGTCACTCATAAATTGGTAATGAAGTATCGGTAGATGAAGGTTATTTTTTCTTTCCTTTAAACATTTCGAGCATACGATCGGTAACTACAAATCCCCCGACAACATTTAAGGTGCCTAATATCACTGCAATAAACCCTAATCCCAGCGCAAGGAAATTATCAGTTTCTGCCTTGCCCATTACAATGATTGCCCCAATTACTACCACACCATGAATGGCATTGGCGCCACTCATGAGCGGAGTATGTAAAACACTTGGAACGCGTCCAATAACTTCGATTCCAACAAATATCATTAATATGACAATGTAGATGATCTGCTGGTTATTTGAAATAAAAGCAAGAAGATGTTCCATGAAATTCAAATTAGTTTTTTAAAGATGGCGTGCATAATCAGAGTAGCTGCAGAACACGTTCATTTGTTATTTTACCATTATTTGCTATACAGGTTCCTGCAACCAGATCATCATCAAAATTAAGGTGCAGGTCCCCTTCTTTTGTAATGATCAACTGAAGGAAATTGCAAATGTTTTTTCCGTATAACTTACTGGCATCGCTAGGCATCCCCGACGATAAAAATGAGTTTCCGACAATCGTAACCCCATGGTAAGTGAAGGTTTCGCCATTTCTCGTTTGTGCGCTGTTTCCGCCACTAGCAGATGCGATGTCGATCAGTATTGAACCATTTTTCATCGACTGAAGCATTTCATCCGTAATCAAAACCGGTGCTTTTTTTCCGGGTATCTGGGCCGTAGTGATAACTATGTCCGCCTTCGCAACGCTTTCAGCTATCTTGTTTTTCTGTCGTTGCATAAACTCTTCCGTTTGTTCCACTGCATATCCCCCGGCTTTACTGGCATCAGCGGCGCCGTCAACTTCGATGAATTTCGCGCCGAGGCTCATTACTTCTTCTTTTACTGCAGGGCGGGTATCAAAAACTTCTACAACCGCACCGAGCCTTCTCCCTGTTGCGATAGCCTGTAAACCAGCAACGCCTGCTCCTAGAATAAGTATTTTTGCCGGTGGAATGCTACCCGCCGCAGTCATGAACATTGGAAAGTATTTTGGAAACATATTCGCGGCCAGTAATACAGCTTTATAACCTGCGATATTTGCCTGGCTGCTTAATACATCCATACTTTGCGCACGGGTTGTGCGGGGAAGCATATCCATACTAAACACCGCCATGCCTTTTGCGGCATAATCGCTGATAAGAGTTGGGTTAAACAGGGGTTGATAAAAGCCTAACAAAACTTTTGCGATACTGTTGTTGAGATCATTTTCTGTTAGCGGGTTAATCGAAAGCAGAACGGTTGCGGTATTCAAAATATTTTCACGGGATGCAATGACGGCACCAGTTTCCACATATTTCTCATCCTCTGCAAAAGCTTGCTGACCGGCGCCTTGCTCCACATGTACTTCCACGCTTAACTTTTTCAAAATCGTAATATGTTCAGGCAACAGGGAAACACGGGTTTCCGGGGAGGGTTCTTTTAATACGCCAATTATCATTTGTATTCTATTGGGTTTTAGCTCAATACTTATTCGTGGGTGACGTTGAAAGCAGGTGTTAAGCGTCTAAAGATATATAATTAAAACCGGATGCTAAAGTGTTGCTTTGCTTTAAAATCTTTTCTGAAAAACACCACACCTACAAAGAACAGATCAATCGAGAGAGTTACCGCATCGTTTGATATAATCTCTACCCAGGCTTCTTCCATTTCACTGCTCCAATGTATGTCGTCAAAAACAATCACCGAATATTCATTACATACCGTCAGCAAACTATCCAGGTAGGCCAGGGTTGGCGCCCGGCGGTGATTACCATCTACGAATGCGAAATCCACCTGCGAAATTTCGGACAATACTTCAGGAAGGGTTTGTTCGAATGCGCCTGTTTTAAGAATAATATTCCCGATCTTAAGATGAGAAAAAGTATTTACCGCAATTTCTGATATTTCTTGTGAGCCTTCAAGCGTATACACTTGTGCGGTAGTATTACCACTTGCGAGATATGAGGTTGTAATTCCCAGTGACGTGCCCAATTCTACAATGACGGACGGCTTAAAATGAGCAACCATCCTGTATAAAAGCTGGGCAAACTTTTTAGATTTTAAAGAAGATCCGGCAATATTTTTTACTGCTCTTGAACTGCTTTTCATCACAGACGATCCTGCTCCGAAATCCTCAACGTCAATCATCCTGCTATCAGCCAACAATTGATCACGCACCTTTTCAATTGAATCATATACCGAATACCTGGTCCGGTCGTTTAAAACAGATTTAATAAAATTAAAAACGAACGGGGAATGCACCCCGTGGCCCTTGGCATTAGACGCATGTATGTAATAGCTGATGTATTTTCGTACTAAGCGTGATAGGGAATGCAAGGGAAGTAATATGATAGTGAAGTGAACAATTTCTGTTGCGTCAATGAAACCAACGCCTATATTTTAATCCAGGTTTCAAATGTAAAATCATAGTTGTGCTTTTCATCCTTTAAGCACGCACGTTGTTCCTCCAGTCTCCATAAGTTCTTGTCTATGTCAGGAAAGAAAGTATCGCCTTCAAGATCGGCATGAACACGGGTCATATATATTTTATCTGCCAACAGCATACTTTGCTGATAAATTTCTCCTCCACCTATTATAAATACTTCCTTGCAATTTGTGAGCCTTGCTTCCTCCAATCCGGCCTTAAGATCACGGGCGACCCGGGTGCCTTCACGGCTCCAGTTTTCCTGGTTAGTAATTACAATATTCACACGGCCCGGTAATGGCTTGTCGACACTCTCGTAAGTTTTACGGCCCATTACCACCACCATGCCCCAGGTTGTATCTTTAAAAAATTTCATGTCGATGGGAAGATGCCACAGCAACTTGCCTTTTTTACCAATGGCATTATTTTCAGATGCAGCTACAATCAGGGAAATAGTCATATTTGATGTACTAAATTAGCGCGGGCATTATTTCCTGCATGGCGAAAATATTGAATTTCCCGTTAAGCTAAAATTTCTTACGATCTTCTTATACAATCATCTCTTAGTTTTTTACGATCTTAAATTCGACCCGCCGGTTTAATTGCCGGCCTTCGTCTGTTTCATTGGTTGACACAGGTTTTGTTTCGCCATAGCCTTGCGAGGTAATTCGTGCAGGCAAAATTCCTTTAGATAAAATATAGTTCATTACCGAGCGGGCACGGTTATCACTCAATGTAAAATTATAAGCGTCTGCACCCATACTATCGGTGTGAGCGCTCATTTCGATTACGACACTGGGGTATTCGCGGAGGAAGTTCACTACCCTGTCAAGTTCAGCATTTGACTCGGGCCTCAAATCGTATTTATCAAAATCAAAGAATACATTATTTAGCCTGAAGACTTGCCCTATTTCAATCGGTACAAGATAAAGGTCTTTGTGAATTACTTTATACCCCGCTTTCACCAATGAATCCAGATTTAAATTTTCAGATATCGCGAAAAATTTATCTGCGGACGCACGTATGCTGTAATTTTTATCATAAGGTAACACCATCTTGAATGAGCCGTCAACCGGGCTTGAATTTCCGGAACCGGCTTCTTTACCGTCAGGTAGCGTTTCATATAGCAACGTTGCGCTGAGTGGCATATTTGTTTTTTTGTTGTACACGTTCCCAGTAACCAGTACTACTGGATCAGGCCTTTCTTTTTCCAAAAGTTTAACGCGCACTATATCACTTGCCCCATAAGCGCCGTCACTGGAGGTAAGGTATGCATATTCCCCGCCTGCATCGAGTGTAAAAAACGCTTCAGAGCCCGCTGTGTTAATGGGCGCTCCCAGGTTTTGAGGCTCGCTCCATTTTTGCCAGGAGTCATCAAGCCGTTTTGTTTTCCAGATATCCTGTTCACCCAGGCCTCCTTCACGATCACTGCTAAAATAAAGGGTAACACCATCAGCTGCTAAAAATGGGCTCATTTGGTTATAGCCGGGAATATTTATTTTCTTTCCTAAATTTTTAGGCGCCGTCCATATATCATTTCCTTCCGCAAAAGAAACATACAACTCGTTATTATAACTCCCTTTTTTATCGGTCATATAAAATAACAGCGTTCTGCCATCATGCCCCATGCAAGCGCCAAGCTGGGGTGTGGTACTAAATTTTGTAAAGTTGCGGATCTTAAGCATTTCAGCATTTGTCCAGCTATTATCTTCTAATTTATGGATCATACTTAATCCGGTACCCAGGTACTGGCCATCGGTAAAGGCTCCTTTGAGTAAAATAGTATTTAGATCCGGCGATATCCAGTACACGGCATTGTAATGAGATGCGTTTACGCGCGCGCTGAGATGCTTTGCAGCCGCCCATTTCCCTGATGTATCGCGGGTAGAGTACCAAATATCCTGTGAATTAGGAACGGTATTAAACTGGATATTTAATGGGTCGTTTTGCCTGATAAAAAAAAGCAGATTACCATCGGCAGAAATGGTAGGACGCATCTCAGGGTTGTCGGTATTGATTAAGGGGCCGAGGTTTTCGATCTTTACAACTGTTGACTCTGTGATAACATTTTCTTTTTGAGCAATCAATTTAACGGTTGTATCTGCGGAGGAAACAGCAGGCTGCCCGAAAGCCACCAGCGAAATACTTAATAAAAGTAAAAGGGTATAAGTTCTCTTCATCAGCTGCGGGCGTGTTTACAGCCTGTACAACGAAGAAAACGGGAAAATATTACGATGGTTATGGACGGGGAGGGATACAAATAATATTGGCCATCGGTACAGGGTAAGCGAAAAACAGTTTTAAACAGCAACGGCAGCCTTAATACCGGGATGCGAATTGTAATTGATTAATTCAAAGTCTTCGAATTTAAAGGCAAATATATCTTTCACGTCAGGATTTAGCTTCATAATCGGGAGCTCGAAAGGAGTCCTCGTAAGTTGCAGATTTGCCTGTTCAACATGATTATTGTATAAATGTACATCGCCGAAAGTATGAATAAACTCCCCGGGTTGAAGACCACAAACCTGGGCAATCATCAAAGTAAGCAAAGCATAAGAAGCAATATTAAAGGGAACGCCAAGAAATACATCGGCCGAACGTTGATAAAGCTGGCAACTCAGCTTTCCATTTGCTACATAAAATTGAAAAAGGCAATGACAAGGCATCAATTTCATCTTCGGAAGGTCCGCAACATTCCATGC
>JANXYS010000493.1 GCA_025355935.1 Chitinophagales bacterium
CATCACCAAAGTCTTTTAATTGCCTTGCGCCAATGTTGGAGGTCATAATGATCATGGTATTCTTAAAGTCCACTCTTCTTCCCAGCCCGTCTGTAAGTTGGCCATCATCTAATACCTGCAATAAAATATTGTAGATATCGGGGTGTGCCTTTTCGATTTCATCCAGCAGAATTACGCTGTAAGGTTTACGCCTGACTTTTTCTGTCAGTTGTCCGCCTTCTTCATAACCTACATAACCCGGAGGGGCACCTATTAATCGACTTACGGTAAATTTCTCCATATACTCCGTCATATCGATACGGATTAACGCATCCTCACTGTCGAACATCTGCTTTGCAAGGGTGCGGGCAAGTTCTGTTTTACCAACCCCTGTAGGACCAAGGAAAATAAATGTACCGATTGGTTTTTTAGGATCCTTTAATCCTACCCTGTTGCGCTGTATGGCCTTCACTACTTTTGAAATAGCTTCCTGCTGCCCTACTACAGAACCCTTAAGGTCATCACCCATCCGGCGCAGCTTGTCAGTTTCCGCCTGCACCATGCGTTTAACGGGAATGCCTGTCATCATATGCACTACCTCTGCAATATCTTCTTCTTCTATCGGAAACCGCTTGTTCTTGCTCTCTTCCTCCCAATCTAATTTTGCTTTCTCCAGATCTTCCTGCAAACGTTTTTCAGTATCTCTCAGCGAAGCAGCTTCTTCAAATTTTTGGCTCTTAACAACTTTATTTTTTTCAAGCTTTATGTCTTCAATTTTCTTCTCAAGATCAATGATCGTAGCAGGCACGTTAATATTTTTGATGTGCTTCCTGGCACCAACTTCATCAAGAACATCAATGGCCTTATCGGGTAATAAACGATCAGTCATATACCGGTCACTAAGTTTAACACAAGCTTCAATTGCCTGCTCGCTGTAAGACACGTTATGGTAGTCTTCGTATTTGCTTTTGATATTGTTTAATATCTGGATTGTTTCTTCAACAGAAGGTTGTTCTACCAATACTTTTTGAAACCGACGATCCAATGCGCCGTCTTTTTCAATGTGCATACGATACTCGTCTAGCGTTGATGCACCTATACATTGCAACTCTCCTCTTGCAAGGGCGGGCTTAAAAATATTTGAAGCATCAAGAGAACCGCTGGCACCTCCTGCTCCAACAATGGTGTGTATTTCATCGATGAACAAAATCACGTCCCTGTTCTTCTCAAGCTCATTCATGATAGCCTTCATACGTTCTTCAAACTGGCCGCGATATTTTGTACCAGCTACCAATGCAGCGAGGTCAAGACTCACAACTCTTTTATCAAATAAAACGCGTGATACTTTTTTCTGAACAATGCGTAATGCGAGTCCTTCCACAATGGCTGTTTTACCCACACCAGGTTCACCAATGAGGATCGGGTTATTCTTTTTACGACGGCTCAATATCTGCGATACACGCTCAATTTCATTTTCTCTTCCTACGATTGGATCGAGTGAACCGTTTTCCGCAAGGCGTGTAATGTCGCGACCGAAATTATCCAGTACTGGTGTCTTCGTTTTTGGCTGATTTGCAGCGCCGGCTTTTTGTGAGCGCGGTTGCCCTCCATATTGTTTTCTCTCTTCATCAAATTCATCCTCATCATTAAACTCAGACGTTGGCGGAGGAGCACTTGTTACAAAACCAAGTTCATTTTTAAAAACATCATAGTCAACATCAAATTGGTTGAGTATCTGGGTCGCAATGTTTTCTTTATTTTTTAAAATTGAAAGCATAAGGTGCTCGCTCTCCACGTATGCACTCTTCAGAGACTTAGCCTCTAAAACAGTAATGCGAATTACTTTCTCTGCCTGCTTAGTAAGTGGTAAAGAATTTATATTCGCGATATTTTTTCCTGTTTTATCTTTTACTGCCAGTTCAATCTCCTTTCGTAATTCAAACAGGTCGATGTTTAAAGATTTCAGAATCTTGATGGCGGTATTCTCCCCGTCTCTTATTAATCCTAAAACCAGGTGCTCAGTTCCGATGAAATCGTTGCCTAACCTAAGTGCTTCTTCCCTGCTGTAAGAAATAATCTCTTTTACCTGGGTAGAAAAATTATTATCCATTCTTTTAGTTTTAATTAATACAATAATAACGTTTATTTACTGCGATTGAATTGTAAAAATTTGCAAATGTTGATATGTTGAAAAGTAGAAAAAACGTAAGCTTTAAGACGCACTGTGACTTTTCACATTCTTTAAACAGGCTTATCAAAATCTTTAATACACCGGGGAAAGATTCACATTCAAATTTAATTTATTTTACATCCATCACTATATGTACGTAAACTATGAATGTCAAAATAGATACCAAAGAAAAATTTACTGTTATTAAGCCGGAGGTATCGATTATTCCTGCTATAATGACAGAAGATCTCGGTGAAATGTTGCTTGCTTATTTAAAACAACCTGTTCCTCATATTGTTCTGAATCTTTCCTGCGTTGAATTGATTGATTCTGTAGCGCTGGAAAAGATTGCAGCGGTGCAACAGGAGTTTTACGAACAAAACTGTTCTTTTATTGTGTGCGGGATGGTGGAAAATGTTGAAAAAGCTTTTGACGATAACGATCTCCTTGAAGTAATGAATGTAACTCCTACGGAAAGCGAAGCCTGGGATATCGTACAGATGGAAGAAATTGAAAGAGAGCTCATGAGCGATTTTGATGAAGAACCTTCCTGATGCAGCATTTAATGCAACTATTTAGTCCTGTAACTTTAACCCAAAAAACTTTCATTTGCTTGCCTTAACAATTCTCGGTAATAATTCCGCTATTCCTGCGTTCGGGAGGCATCCGACTGCGCAGGTTTTACAAACCCAGGACGAGATTTACCTGATTGATTGCGGGGAAGGAACGCAAGAACGATTATCAGAATATAAAATCAAAAGAAGCCGGATCAACCATATTTTTATTTCACACCTGCATGGCGACCATTATTTCGGACTCATCGGGTTGTTAACCAGCATGGGACTACTTGGTCGGGCAAATGACTTACACCTTCATGCCCCTGCCTTATTGGAAAAAATAATACAATTACAGCTTGAGGCAGCAAGTACCACCCTTCCTTACAAAATATATTTTCATGCGCTTGGCGACGAAGGTCCTATTGCTAACGATAAAAGGGTGTGGGTAAGCAGTTTTAAAACCTCTCACCGTATCGACTGCTGGGGCTTTATATTCCGCGAGAAAAAAAATCCACGAAGTATTGATCCGGAGAAAGTGAAGGCTTATGAAATTCCTGCTGCATTTTATGACTCTCTCCAAAAAGGCCACGATTATTCTACAAAAAAAGGAACTATTATTCCAAACGCTGAAGTCACGACTGCTGCTGTACCGCCAAAAAGCTACGCCTACTGTGCAGATACAATTTATGATGAGGCATTGGTAGAAAAAATCAAATCTGTTGATGTTCTATATCATGAAACTACCTACCTGAAGGATCTGCATGCAAGAGCCGCGGCCCGGTATCATTCTACAACCATTGAGGCTGGGGAAATAGCACGGCTGGCCGGGGTAAACAAATTGCTGATCGGGCATTTTTCGTCGAAGTATGAAAGCCTTGATGATTTTCTATCAGAAACCTCTGCTGTGTTTGCCAATACCGAGCTTGCTTTGGAAGGCTGTTGTTTCCGCATAGGTTAGCACTTATTTGCCAGTATCTTTTGTGTCCACCACAAAATTGTTACCATCGGCCATTACCCAGCAATAGAACTGCGCGAAGCAAGAATGCCAGGCTTGTTCATTATGCCGTTTATCGGGATCAATGAGTACATATAACGACGCACCTGAGTTTGCACCAAGTGTATCCGAAACACGCATCATATCCGGGATCATAGTTTCACCTTCCAGACCGCCCGCATAAAAGAAAAACTTCCCTTTCTGTTTCGGGGATAGAGAGTCTGTCAGATGATTAATAGCAGGTGCCGTCCAGAAAGCAGGTGAAAAGACTCCAGCCTTTCCATAAACGTTCGGGTATTTAAGCATGGCATAATAGGAAAGTAGTCCACCCATGGAACTACCGGCAATCAGAGTATTCCCTTTTGATGGCAGTGTGCGATAATGTTTGTCGATATATGGTTTCAGACTGTTGACCATGAACTCCAGGTAATGGTCGCCATCCCCTTCGCCGAAGCGCTCACTGTTGAATGGATTGTACTCATTCATGCGCCTCGGGCCATTATCCACACCCACTACAATACAAGCAGGCCTGCCTGCGGCGATGAGTGAATCCAGACTCTCATCAACTTTCCACTCACCGTAGCCGGAGGTGTAATCGTCAAACAAATTCTGACCGTCCTGCATATACAGGACAGGAAATCGTCGCGTAGATTTTGCATAAGATGGCGGAAGATAAATCCATATCCTCCGGTTCGTTTTAAGTTCCGGCATGTAAAAGGCGGAATCCATTACAGAAACATTTTGAGAAAAACTGTGCTGTTTGGCCACCGCTATAAAATCGTCGCCCCAGCCCGCTATGCTATATTCAACTGTTGAGTCCGAAACGAGTTTTAGAATATTATTTTCTACCGCGTTACCATTAAGGTTGGTTTGAACCTTGTTCCAGTTACCGCGGGTAAATTTAAATTCATATACATCATCTTTCAATCCGCTAAATTCAGCATACCAGTATTTTCCAGCTTTATCGAATTTGAGCATTTGTCCTTCAGGATTCCATGAATTGAAGCTGCCCGCTACATAAAGCACTTCGTTACGGTGCAATTCAGGCACATGTTTTACCAGCAATTTTAAACTATGCTGTGCGTGCAACTGCACCGAAATTAAAACGGCAGCGAGAATGAGGTAGCGGGGTAAGACGTTGTTAGCATTTTTCACGGCAATAGTTTAATCAGGAATGGGTAACAGCATGCCATCTTATTTAGAATCCCATGCTTTCACCTGCTCATGGAAAAGTGAGCTTAGTGGCACTACGGGTAACCGCATCTCGTTTTCTATCATTCCCATTTCAAATAAGAACGCCTTAGCGCCCGCGGGATTGTTCTCTGCAAAAAGTAAATGGTATGCGCCCGTCAATGCGTTGTTTTGCTTTACGGCCGCCTTGAAGTCACCTGCAAGGCAAAAATTGACCATGTCCGAAAATTGCTTCGGAAAACAGTTAGCCGCTACGCTTATAACACCATCCATCCCGCAGGCAAGCTGTGGAAGGGCAAGTGCGTCATCGCCGCTCACAACAAGAAAGTTTTCGTTGCGGTGCTTTAATATCTCGATGCATTGAAGCATGTCGCCACTCGCCTCTTTAATTCCCGCTATATTTGGAAGTTCTGAAAGTCGCAACGTTGTAGTAGCATCCATATTCTTTCCAGTCCGTCCCGGAACATTATAAAGGATAAGGGGTACCGGGCAACATTCCGCAAGTAATTTATAATGCTGGAAGATGCCTTCCTGCGAAGGCTTGTTATAATATGGACTTGCACTTAAAACCGCGGCAGCTTTGTTAAGAGGAAGATATTTGAAATCCTCCAGTACTGCGTTGGTATCATTCCCACCTATGCCAACTACCACGGGTACACGCCCCGCTACATGATCTGTTGTGAACTCGATGATCTGTTTTTTTTCTTCTCTGCTAAGCACGGGTGTTTCGCCGGTAGTTCCCAGTGTAACAATATAATTTACGCCATTGTCGAGGTTAAAGTCAATAACTCTTCCCAGCGCAATGTAATCAACTGTTTTATTTTTATCGAAGGGTGTTATAATTGCAACTCCTGTTCCACGCAATGTATGCCTCAATTCCATTTCTTTTTTTTGTGAAGTTATATAAAAGCATAAGAATAAAAATACGAGCAAAAAAATGTCCCCTGCGGATCACTCGGCAGGGGACGGGCTTTTTCTTAAGTATGGATGCTTAGCTGTTTAATATTTTTGAGTAGTTAAGATACCTGTTGTCTTTTCCGTAAATAAACAAGCAGGAACCATTCTTTATTTTTTGAATAATCATCTTGTTTAATTTTTCGGGAACCGCAGGGCAACCCCAGCTTCTGCCCAAATATCCGTGTGACCGTATAAAATCTTCACTTACATATGGAGCACCATGCATCACAATTGCTCTCTCATTGGCCTCATCATTTATTCCTTTTTCCTGCCCGTCAAGGTGCATTGAGAAACCGTTCTTTCCGATATAAGTGTCGGAAGTTACATAAAAACCCA
>JANXYS010000504.1 GCA_025355935.1 Chitinophagales bacterium
TTAAGTATACTCGTAGTATTTGCCCGTTTTTGAAAATAGGCAACCTCGGCCTGCCTGTTGCGCATTTTCCAATATTCGTCGAAGCTATAAGTGGTAGGCACCCTGTAATACCTGTTACCTATTTTTTCGTATACAATATAGCGGCGATTAATGGCATCATATACTACCGAATCGGTAAAATTAGAAGGTGTCTTTAAGTCGTATGTACTGGTATATGCTCCCCCAACGTTATCTCCCCGACGATCCTGGATAGGATAATGCAAGTTTTTCCCTGATGACTGTATGCTTGTGTCTTGCTGGTTTTGTACCGGTGCTTGAAATACCTGCGTTTGAGGTATTGGTGTTTGCGGTGCTGGTGTTTGAGGTATTGATGTTTGAGGAATCGGCGTTGGAGGAACGGGGGTTTGAAAGGCAAAAAGATTATTACCCGTAGATATAAACAGGAATAAAAAAGCACATAAAAAAAAAGTTAGAAATCTTATTCTACTCAGCAACATCCGGTAAATGAATTAACGTAGCGTTCTATCAAATGGCTTTTAAAGCTTTTTTTATGAGTTCTTCTAAATGTAAAATACCAGGTTCCGACCGAATAATTTTTTGAATGGATTGCTCAGCCTGCTGGCGGGAGATGCCCAGCGCAGTTAAAGCAGTTAACGCATCTTGCTCAAGTCTATTGCCTGCAGCCATTGATATCTCGCTTCCGAAAGAAGGTTTATTTACCTTATCCTTTAGCTCCAGTACCAGTCTTTCAGCAGTTTTTTTACCAATACCTTTTACACTTTCCAGGAGCCTCACGTTTCCATGTGTGATCGCATGCCCTACTTCATCGGACCGTAACGACGACAACATCATGCGGGCAGTAGATGCTCCGACTCCGGAAACACTTATCAACATAAGAAACATTTCCTTCTCCTTCTGTTCAAAAAACCCAAAAAGAGTGTGGCCATCTTCCTTTACCTGTAAATGCGTGAACAATTTTCCTTTCTCAAGCGATTGTATGGCAGAGTAAGTAGTCAGGCTGATATTTACCTCATATCCGACCCCGTTGATATCCATATATACCTGTGCAGGACTTTTATAAGTAAACTTTCCATCTAAATATGCATACATAATTTGACTCTCTGTCAATAGCGAAAATAAGGATATTTTGCCAGCCCGTAGTTAAAATGGGTGAAACAATTTTCCATTACTTTTGCGGTTCCAATGAAAACCGTTAAAGCAATATTAAATCTTAAGAATCAATGGAAAAAATAAAAGCTGCTGTAACTGCCGTTGGAGGATACGTGCCAGAGTACAGGCTCACAAATAAGGAACTCGAAACCATGATCGAAACAACTGATGAGTGGATAAAAAGTAGGACAGGAATCGAGGAAAGAAGAATCTTAAAGGGTGAGGGACTTGGTAGCAGTGATATGGGGTATGAGGCGGTAAGACAACTCTGCGAGAAAAGAGGAATTGACCCTAAAGAAATAGACTGTTTAATTTGTGCTACGGTTACCCCCGACATGGTTTTCCCCTCCACCGCAAACATTATATGTGAAAAAGCTGGCATGCCAAATGCCTTCGGTTTCGACTTGGGTGCAGCATGTTCGGGCTTCCTGTTTGCATTAACTACCGGCGCTTCCTTTATTGAAAGTGGCCGGTATAAAAAAGTGATTGTTTTGGGTGTAGATAAAATGAGCGCCATTATAGACTACAGCGATCGTACAACCTGTATCATCTTTGGTGACGGGGCCGGAGCAGTGCTGTTGGAAGCTTCAAATGATGAAACCGGCGTGTTAGATAGTTTACTCCGAAGCGATGGTAGCGGGGTAAAGCATCTTCATATGAAAGCAGGTGGGTCCGTAAAACCGGCTACCATCGAAACTGTACTCGCTAGGGAACACTATGTTTATCAGGAAGGACAGGCGGTATTTAAATTTGCAGTGAAGGGCATGGCCGATATCGGTTATGAACTTATGGAAAGAAATAACCTCACAGGTGATGACATCCAATGGCTGGTGCCACACCAGGCTAACTTACGAATTATAGATGCTACTGCCAGCCGCATGAACCTGCCAAAAGAGAAGGTAATGATCAACATTCAAAAATATGGTAATACCACAGCCGCTACTCTGCCCTTGTGTCTTTGGGACTGGGAAAAACAGCTGAAAAAGGGCGATAATCTGATATTAGCTTCTTTCGGTGGTGGATTTACATGGGGGGCCACCTGGTTAAAGTGGTCGTACAATAGCTAGACTGCCCGAAAATTTATTGGTAACTTTATTGTTTAGGATTTGAATATTCTGTATGAAAAAACATTACATCGTAACGATCTTGTTGCTGCTGATAAATTCCCTCACATCCTCCGCGCAGTACACCCGGTATATTATAAAGCTAAAGGATAAAGGAAATAACAGCTTTTCCCTTGCGAGCCCCGGGGCATTTCTTAGTCAAATCGCCGTTGAGCGGCGTACTAGATACAACATCGCGATTGATAGTACCGATCTTCCGGTTACAGCAAGATATCTTGACAGTATTCGGTTATCCGGAACCGTTGAGGTCCTTAACACCTCCAAATGGCTGAACCAGGTTGCCATTCGTACGACTGATGCCGCCGCGCTGGCTAAAATAAATAAGTTTTCGTTTGTAGAAAGTACAAGAGCGATTGCTTCTTTCACCGGTAACCACGTTACCCCTGTACTCAAGAAAATGGATGGACCAGGAATAGCCCGTGGTGACGGCACCGGCATCCAGGAATTTACCGAAGGCACGGGTTATTATAATTACGGCAAGAGTAACGGTCAGGTTAAAATTCATCACGGTGATTTCTTGCATGATCATGGGTTTAGGGGTGAGGGCATGAAGATGGTTGTACTTGATGGCGGATTTTTCCATTATAAAAGTTTGCCAACATTTGATAGTATACGGTTAAATAATCAAATATTGGGTACCTGGGATTTTGTCGCGAATGAGCAAAGCGTAGATGAAGATGATGCGCACGGCATGGAATGTCTGAGCACTATTGCAGCCAATTTACCTGGAACCTTTATCGGCACTGCCCCAAAAACTTCATTTTATCTCTATCGCACGGAAGACGTAGCTTCCGAATATCCTATCGAAGAACAAAATTGGGCGGCAGGCATTGAAAGAGCAGATAGTCTTGGGGTGCCTGTATCCTCCACATCACTTGGTTATTATACTTTTGATAATCCTGCATTAAATTATACGTATGCAGATATGAATGGCAATACCACCATTAGTGCGAGGGCCGCAGATTTGGCTGCGAAAAAAGGTATGCTGCTTGTTATAGCTGCAGGAAACGAAGGTAATTCGGCATGGCATTATATTATTACACCGTCTGATGCTGATAGCGTGCTAGCCGTTGGGGCCGTTGATACCCTGGGCCGGGTAGCGAGTTTTAGTAGTTACGGTCCCAGCAGCGACGGGCAGGTGAAGCCCGGTGTAGCCTCGGTAGGACTAAATGCATACGTTGCGAATCCCGCTAACGGGCAACCGATAGCAGCAAGCGGCACATCCTTCGCATGCCCGAATATGGCCGGACTAGTAACTTGCTTGTGGCAGGCATTCCCTGAATTCAATAACATGTCAATTATTGATGCTGTAGAAAAATCTGCTACCAGGGCGACTGCGCCCGATGACCGCGTTGGTTACGGAATTCCGGATATGAAGAAAGCATTCGTGCTTCTTATTAGGAAAGGATTTACTAAAAAAATTGATATTACAGGTTGTGCGGCTGCAATACAGTTTGGTGTAAAATCCACAAATGGTGTAACGATTGAATTGGAGCGTAAGAGTCCGAATGATATTAATTATAGCAGCATTCGCAGTTTTGAGAATACTGGTGCGTTCAATAAAATGGACTTCACATATTCTGATGATCTTTCTGCTATATCTGCAGGGCCTGTCTCTTATCGTTTTAAAATGAAGATTGATTCAGACACTACATTTTATCTCGACTCTTCATCAGTCAATTTTGCCCAAAGTTGTGCACCAACAGGCAACATGGTTACGGCCGGTCCAAACCCCGTAAGTAATCAACTATTAGTAAAAGTAACAAGAGTATCCGCTGCCCGTGTGGGAATTGAAATCCTTAACGCAGTGGGTCAGAAGATATTTACCAAAACATATAGTCAGGAGCCCGGTACTACTACTGAAGCGGTACCAATGGCGGTCCGAAGCAAAGGCGTTTATTTTGTTCGAGTCTTCATCGATGGCAAAAAGACTTTTACAAAACAAGTAATACGTTAGATGGCTGCACGCACTTACTTTGTGAAGACGGATACATACAGGGTATCTGCTTTGCTATTATATCCCCTATAATAATGTTCAAACAACAAGGTACCTCCTGAAACAGCAGATATATATTCAGTTACTTGTTCATTCTCCTTTTCAAATACCGAACAGGTTATATAGATGAAGAGGCCTTTAGCTATTAAACGACTAAAGGCATGGAGGGCAATACTTGTCTGCCGTAAGTGGTATTTTTCAACATCTTTCAGATCAAAATAACTAAATTGCTCGGGGCTCCTTCCCCAGGTTCCACTACCTGAACACGGAGCATCGCATATGATGATATCGAAATTGTCGGCCAGTTCCGGTGGGACTCCCTGTACGAGGTCCGCAATAAAATCATTATGTATATTTATGCCTGCACTTCGTAGTCGTTCCTTACAGTTTAACAAAATATTTTTGCGTATATCGGATACTGTTAGTTTAATTCGACCGCTCACACGATCGTTCAGCAGTATTGACTTTCCGCCGCTGGCTGCACAACAATCCCAGACTGTCAAAGCATCTCCCCGGGTGACAACGGCAGGATTTTCTTTTATAAAATTAAGCACCTGTTGCGAACTATAGTCCTGAATAACTGCCTGGCGGTTCAGGGTTATTAAATCACCAAGTTTTGATGCGCTTGGAAGCTCGAAACTGTCCTCGTAGTTCACAAAAGGTATCCCGGCGGCTGAGAGTTTTTCTTGTATGAGGGTCCGTTTCCCTGGCCTTGACCTAAGAAAAAGAGATGGCTGTACCAGCATCGACAGGTTGAAGGCAGTCTTATCTATTTCGCTCGAAAGCTCACTATTGAACGGGAACAGGTCATCTGCACTAATCCCCGAGATACCAAGCTTTTCTTTCAGAGGCAGGGTAATTTTATCATCAAGATCGGGTCGTATGGCATGAAGAAGTTCGTTGCTACGCTGCTCACAAAGAAAGATAGCGTATAGTAATTTATCATCTTCGCTTTTGTGCTCAAGAGCGTGCGCAGTGCGGAAAAATTGGTAACAGAGACTGCTGATCGTTTTTCGGTCTTTAGATCCGTACTTCTTGTTTTCGGAAAAATATTTTCGTACAAAATGAACAAAGGGCTCGTCGCCCTTATACAATTTTAAGATCTGCCTGGCAGACGAGATATGAGAATGGTGTCGGCTCAAGAATTATTGTTTAGGTATCGCCGCTAGAGCAGAATTCGAGTTGTCGGCGCTTGCTATTTTCAATCTAAAGTTCAAGCAGCGCATTTACAGGATCTTTTCCAAAAAGCAGTAACGCGGGATTCTCAAGAAGATTTTTAATCATTACTAAAAACCCGACCGATTCACGACCATCGATTATGCGGTGATCATAACTTAACGCAACATACATCATAGGTCTTATCAGTACCTGGCCGTTTACCGCCATGGGACGTTCTACAATATTATGCATTCCAAGTATAGCGCTCTGAGGAATATTAATAATTGGCGTACTCATCATGCTTCCAAAAATACCCCCGTTGGTAATAGTGAAAGTTCCGCCTGTCATCTCTTCGATAGTGAGTTTATTGTTTTTGGCTTTAGTGGCCAATTCACCCACGGCAGCTTCGATACCTGCCATGCTAAGGCTTTCCGCATTCCTAATCACCGGAACCACCAGGCCTTTGGGTGCACTAACGGCAATGGATACGTCACAATAGTCATGGTAGATTATATTCTCGCCATCGATGTAAGCATTTACAGTAGGAAACTGCTGCAGAGCAAAGCAACAAGCTTTTGTAAAGAAACTCATAAACCCAAGGTTAACGCCATGTGATTCTTTAAACTTATCCTTATACTTTTTACGAATCTCCATGATAGCGCCCATATCAACCTCATTAAAAGTGGTAAGCATAGCGGTGGTGTTCTTTGCCTCTACTAACCTGCGACTAATAGTTTTTCTGAGATTACTCATTTTCTCCGGGCGGTCAGCACGGGTGAATAACTCTGCGCCTGGCTTGCGACCCGGGTTATTCAACAACTCAAGAACATCCTGTTTTACAATTCTTCCGTTACTACCAGTAGCTGTAATATTTTTACTGTCCACCTTCTTATCAGCAATAATCGCTGCGGCTACAGGTGTTGCCTTCACTTCTGCTGCAGGAGCTGCCTTTTGTTCTGTGATTACCGGGCTTGATACCGGAGGGGTTTCAATTTTTGTTGGCTCTGTACTTTTAGCTGCAGGCTCTGTTGGTTCGGCCGGAGAAGAACCGGCAGGTTTAGCCGCAGCCGTGTCAATGGTACAAACCAAGTCGCCTATGGCAAGCGTATCATTCTCTTTTGCAACCTGGGTTAAAATACCGGCCTGCTCGGCATTGATCTCAAAAGTCGCTTTTTCGCTTTCTAACTCTGCGATCACTTCGTCACGTTCGGCCCATTCACCATTGTTTTTGAGCCATTTCACAAGGGTTACTTCACTGATACTTTCGCCTACAGTAGGAACTTTGATTTCTATAGCCATCAACAGTTTTTTTTTGTTCTGCAAATATCGGTTAAAAATAAGTTTCGAAGAGAGTAATTTGGCCAGGCATACATTAATTCATCAAACTACATTTAAGCAACAAGACCTTAGACCCGCGGTATTTACAGCCTTTGTAATGACTATAGGACATAAAAAAAGGAGCCCGAATCGAGCTCCTTATAAAAAATCGTTATAGAAAAATTATGCCCCAAGATAACTCCGGAGTAAGTTGCATTTTGAAGTTGTTCGTAACTTTGTAATGGCTTTGTCTTTTATCTGACGAACCCTCTCACGTGTGAGGGAAAAACGCTCACCAATATCTTCCAGGCTCAATGGATGATCAATACCCAGGCCAAAAAAATAACAGACTACTTCTTTTTGGCGCTCGGTAAGTGTACTAAGTGATCTCTCGATTTCAGTTTGTAAAGAATCCAGTACTGCAATTTGATTATCTGTACCTAAGTCATTTTTATTTACCAGTACATCCATCAATGTGCTCGTATCGTCACCATCTCCCATTGGTTGATCCATACTCACGTGCCTGGCAGCAACACTCATAGTTGCTGAAACCTCTTCCACATCAATATCTAAAAAAGTGGCCAATTCATCAGCTGTCGGCTCTCTTTCAAACTCCTGTTCAAGCTGCGAATAAGCCTTACTGATGCGGTTGGTAAGCCCAACTTTGTTGAGGGGTAAACGCACAATGCGCGATTGCTCTGCAAGGGCTTGGAGGATACTTTGCCTTATCCACCATACAGCATAAGAAATAAATTTAAAACCACGCGTTTCGTCAAACCGCTGCGCGGCTTTAATTAATCCAAGGTTACCTTCATTTATGAGATCTGGTAGCGTTAATCCCTGGTTTTGGTACTGCTTGGCAACGGAGACCACGAACCGCAGATTCGCTTTCGTCAATTTATCCAGCGCAGCCCGATCGCCTTTTTTTATTAATAATGCCAGTTTAACCTCCTCTTCCGGAGATATTAACTCGACCTTCCCAATTTCCTGGAGATATTTTTCCAAACTCTGGCTCTCCCGGTTCGTGATGGATTTGCTTATTTTCAGCTGACGCATACTCATAATGAGTTAAATTAAGGGGTAAAAATTTATTGATACGTGATTGTTTGAGTGTT
>JANXYS010000013.1 GCA_025355935.1 Chitinophagales bacterium
GCCTTTGGTACCTTCGAGCGGAGCAGCTAACACTATATGACAATCCATGTTGACCAGGATCGCTTTGCGGCTATCGAGAAAATCTGTTTCAGGCTTAATGTAAAAGCCTTCAAAGCTCCGATGTTTAAGCATATTATCCTCGGCGATCTTTGGAGAAACGTTGATAGGTTCATCACAATGAACAATAAGCGTAGGAGCGTACGTATGATATAGCAACGTATAGTCGTTTGAAAAGCCCTCTGTCGAAAACAATTGTTCAGAATAAAGGCTTCCGTCGGGTTTGCGAAATTGGGTATGGCGCTTGTGCGGAATGGTTCCGGCTTGATGGTAATGTGGCATATATAAAGTTACAAAAATTGGGAATCTGTTAATCCAAAATACATGAACCTGATCGATTTGTATTTTGCACAACATCCATTCTGAAAGCTGTAAAATCCCCCACGTTCAGTCTCCTTTTAAGACTCTCAGATGAATATCTTAAATTATATCAAGGGCTGGTGCTGTTAAGCCCTTTCTGCGTAAATTACGATGCTGCCCATACAAGCCTGCTTCGACATTCTCTTCTGAGAAAATCAGCTTTGGTGGTCCTGAGCATAAACAATTTGTTAATCCCCTCAATCCATTTCTTTGACTAAAATTGGCCTCATTTCAGATACGCATGGCTACCTTGATGAATCAGTATTCACCCACTTTTCGCACTGCGATGAAATATGGCATGGTGGCGACTTTGGAAGCATGGAGATCATTGAAAAGCTTCAGGCTTTCAAGCCTTTGAGGGCTGTATACGGTAATATTGATGGAAGCCCGGTACGGGCGTTATATCCGGAGATGCTACATTTTACATGTGAAAAGGTAAAAGTATTTATACAGCATATCGGTGGTTTTCCCGGTCGGTATGCACCTGGTGTAAAAAACCGGATCGTTGAGTCGCAAAGCAAATTATTTATTAGTGGTCATTCCCATATTCTAAAAATTATGTATGATGAAAAAATTAATTGCCTTCACATGAATCCGGGAGCCGCTGGCAAACAAGGCTGGCATAAAACCCGCACCCTCATCCGGTTTGATATTAACGGAAAGGAAATGAAAAATTGTGAAGTGATAGAATTAGGACCTAAATAAAATCGCACAAAGCCACGCAGTCGCTGGCATTTGTGCCTGGTTATTTGTTACTTTGATTTGTTTCAGATGCCTATCAAAACTCAAAAATAATTTATGCCTGTAACGGATAAACGTGTTGATACCTACATTAAAAGATCTGCAGAATTTGCGAAACCGATACTTTAAAAGTTGAGGCAGCTTGTTCACACCGCCTGCCCTGAAGTGACGGGGACTATCAAGTGGAGAATGCCCTTTTTTGATTACAACGGACGTGCAAGTCAGAGTCATTGTGCCTTTGGATTTGGAAAGCAGCCCTTATAAAGGAGGCTGCTGAACTGATCGTTGCGCAAAATGCGTTGATGGGACATCCGGGCGAATTGAATCAATAAACATAGTCTTCCCAGCGCCGCGAATGAAAATGCTGATCAACGAAGCCGCACAACCCAACTAGAATGGCGTAAATTGCCAGCCAAACAGCCATGCCTAATCAAACAATGGCAAGTACACCGGATGATCTTTTACAGGCATTAAAGAACAACGGAATGGCCTTAAGCTTTGCTCCATCACATCGCAAGGAGCATATCCGATGGTGGTTGATGCCAAAATTACGGCTACGCGTGAACGCCGTATCTCCCAGGCAGTACAATGGATCGCTGAGGGCAAGGGCAGCAACCGGAAATATGAGTAACGTCGCCCGGATCTACAACAACCGCGTTAAATAATTACTTCTGTTCACTGATTCCGCTTTATTTTTGCAGCTATGAAAAACTGGTTTATCAAATTTTCATGTTGGATTGTACTAAGCATTCTGCTTGGCTGTAATAACAGCGATAATATTGCTTCCGTTTCTCCCGGTACGGACACCCTATCGCGGGAACAATTATTAAAAAATGACCTGAAACAATACCCCGACTCTACCCTGCTTGTAGAAAATCTTGTGCAATATTACCGGGAGGCTGGAAATTATGATGGGGCGATCGCTACCATTAATGACCGTCTCAAACTAGACAGTAATAACTCGCGACTGTGGGATATTAAAGCCACTCTTCATTTCGAGGATACTGATACTGCAGGAGCTGTTAACGCATTTGAGAAGGCAGTAGAAATATCCGCGGACCCACAATACCTTATTTCACTCGGCACTATCTATGCCGAAACGAAAAACCCAAATGCACTCCTGGTATCTGACGCGCTTTTAGAAAGTAAGGCAAAGGCAGAGAAAGAAGCGTGGTTTATTAAAGGTCTCTATTATAGTTACATAAAAGAAAAAGCAAAGGCAATTTCCTATTTCGACAAGAGCCTTGCGGTGAGTTACACCTACATGAGCGCCTATACAGAAAAGGCACTTGCATTATATGATCTGGGTAAATATACTGATGCACTTGCGGTGCTTGATAAAGCCGTAACATTGCAGAATAATTTTGATGAAGGTCATTACTACCGGGGCCGGTGCCTTGAAAAACTCAACAAGCCCATGGAAGCTATTAATGCTTACCAAATGGCGCTACAATACGATCCGCAGTATACAGAAGCAAAAGATGCCCTGTCAAGACTTGGTGTTAAAACAAATTAAATAATATGGCACTTATAGCTCCTTCCTTATTATCAGCAAATTTTCTGCAGCTTCGCGAAGATTGCACAATGCTTAATAACAGTGAAGCCGACTGGTTTCACCTCGATGTAATGGATGGTAGGTTTGTCCCAAATATTAGTTTCGGTCCGATGATAATTAAATTTATCACCAGCACTACTCATAAAGTCTGTGATGTCCACCTGATGATTGAAGAGCCTGAGAAATATGCCGGGGCTTTCCAGGAAGCCGGGGCTACTAGTCTTACTGTTCATTTTGAAGCGTGTAAACATTTACACAGCAACATACAGCAAATTAAATCCCTCGGTATGAAAGCGGGCGTAGCCATTAACCCTCATACGCCAGTTGCTCTTTTGCAGGATATTCTCGCTGACATTGACCTGGTTTGTTTGATGAGTGTTAATCCCGGTTTTGGCGGACAGTCGTTTATACCTCACTCAATTGAAAAGATTGCCGCGCTAAAAAAAATGATCTCTGATCGCGATTTAAACGTTTTAATAGAGGTTGATGGAGGTATCAATCTTGAGAATGCATCTTTAATTATTGCGGCAGGAGCCGATGTATTGGTTGCCGGTAATACGATATTTAAATCTGCAGACCCAGCCTTTACGATTTCCCAGTTGAAAAAACTATAGTGCGTCTTAGTCTGGTATACAGCGAGAGCTCTAATCTTAGAGTTTACCCTCCATTTGTTTAAGCACATACAAATTCTGTTTTAGCCAGTTGGTTTCCCCTTTCGGCCAGGTATATTTTTTCGAAAGCAACTCATCCGCCATTCGGTATGCTTTCATAGCTTGTACGCGATTATAAAAGCAATTAATCCAGGCAGCCGGAATATCTTTCTCTTTGAATAAAAAAATTCCACCGGCGTACCATCGGAAGCAGGACGGAAGCCCGGCAAAGTTCACAGTCTGCGATAGCGCATCAATGTTATGCTGATAAAAGCGAATAAAAAAGTGAAGGCAGCCCTTTAATCGCGCGGAGATCATCGTTTCTGTTTCCAATGATACAGGGCGCTGACGCCATTTGTTTTGTGAAGGGTGGAATGGATCTGAACTTTCATCCCTATAATGCAACCCTGGTCCAACAAACTCCACAAGTTTTTTTCCCTGGTCATTGTTAAGATTTAGCGTTAACGCAAACGGTTTTAGAGCGGCGACCTGGAATGATTCGCGTTGCCCATTGCTAAGTTTCAAGTCTATGCTGTAAGGTTTCTTCAAATCATTCAAAGTCCACGTACCAGTATTAAATTCACCACGGGGATTTTTTACTGCAGTTCCATCACTGAAAAAACTATAGCCCCGGCTTACTATGTCAATTACAGTTGGCGAAACCTGTTCTTTTCCATCTTCATAATCTTCTTTGTTATCCCACGACTGGCAGAGGATCTCCCGAAACTGGTGAGATTCCGCAAGGTCTACCAAGCCATACTTCTTAAAGTTTATCAGCATGCCGGCATTCGTATCCCTCCTTTCAACAACGTCTTTACTTTTAATGGGCATCTGACAATTGGTAAAACTTACTACGACCAACACTAAGGCGCAAATATGGACTAAGGTAATTTTCATATAGTTCAAAAATAAATAAGATACAGCATCGGACGATATTTAATTGCAAAATGGTAAAAGTATTTATCTTCATAAGATGAGACTGGTTACTGCTTTCCTTTTACTTTTAGTTACCCTTCATTCTGCTGCTCAAAATAAATCTGCCACCAT
>JANXYS010000074.1 GCA_025355935.1 Chitinophagales bacterium
CCTAGGTTTTACTGAATTAATATATAAAGCCATTCCTTATATTTTCCATCGTCTTCCTGCGCAAGAAGATTTGTACTCACTTACCAGAAATAATGCAGAACTGTATCGCAGAGATGTTTCCAGTGTGATTGATTTATCAGATTCTCCTCATTTTTCTGAAACTAAAAGACGGGTGATCAAGAAATGTACACAAGCTGGAGTTATAGTGCAGGAGCAGGAAGATCTATCGGCTTATTGGTCATTATTAGAATCCGTGCTCGCTAAGTTTTCGGTAAAACCAGTACACAGCTTAGATGAAATAACAAAACTCAGAGTAAACTTCAAATCCCAGATCCGACTTTTTGAAGCAAGCCTCGACGGCGAGTTGCTGGCAGGGATACTTATTTATGACTATGGCAGGGTTGTTCATACGCAATATATGGCTAATTCGATTCGGGGTAGAACTATGGGCGCTTTGGATTTCCTAAATTTTACACTAATTCATGAACAGTTTAATTCCCGCAAGTTCTATAGCTTCGGAATTTCTACTGAAAAGGATGGAAAATATCTTAATGAAGGGTTGATCCAACAGAAAGAAAGGATGGGCGGCAGGGCAGTTGTACACGATTTTTATAAAATAACTTTATAATGACAATACCTTTTCTTTCGTTTGATGTGATGCACGGGCCCATAAAAAAGGCTTTGAGGGAGGCTTTTAACGAGGTGCTTGATAGCAATTCTTTTATAATGGGCAAACAGGTTGAGTTGTTCGAATCTTCTTATGCTGCTTTTAACAAGGTTAGTGAATGCGTAGGTGTAAGCAATGGACTGGATGCTATACAACTTTCACTGGAAGTTCTGGGGGTTGGTAAAGGAGATGAGGTTATTGTTCCGTCAAATACATATATAGCAACTTTATTGGCAGTTTCCTTTGTCGGGGCGAAACCCGTATTAGTGGAGCCTGATATTAATACATATAATATCGATGTAACTAAAATTGAATCGGCAATTTCGGATTTAACCCGTGCTATTATTCCCGTGCACTTGTACGGCCGGGCTTGCGAGATGGATGCAATTATGCGAATCTCGGAAAAGCATAATTTGTTTGTAATAGAAGATAATGCACAGGCGCACGGTGCCGTAACAGGGGAAGGACAAACTGGTAGTTTTGGGCATATGAATGCAACAAGTTTTTACCCTGGAAAAAACCTTGGTGCGCTTGGCGATGCAGGTGCGGTTACTACTAATCATGAGCAATATGCTGCAAAAGCAAGAGTCTTGCGTAATTATGGCTCGCAAAAGAAATATTACAATGAAGTGATCGGGCATAACATGCGCCTTGATGAATTGCAGGCTGCTTTGTTAAATGTGAAGCTGAAAGAATTGCCACGCTGGACTTTTCAAAGAAAAGAAATTGCCGGATGGTACAATGAATTCCTTAGACCTGTGGAAGAACTGGTTCTGCCTGTCAGCACGTCTTTGGATGCTCATGTTTATCACCTTTATGTTATTCGTACATCCCTCCGTGACGATTTGCAGGCATGGCTACATAACGCAGGCATTGGCACTCTAATACACTATCCTGTTCCTCCCCATTTACAAAAAGCGTATAAAAATCTTGGCTTTCAAAAAGGAGATTTTCCCATTGCTGAAGAAATCGCAAATACATGTTTAAGTCTGCCTCTCTGGCCCGGCATGGTAAAAAAGGATGTGGAGCAAGTAGCAAAAAGCATACAGGCGTTTTTTATTTCTGTAAAGAAGACAGTTTAATTTCTTTAATAAACGGACGGAGTGAATTTAGTTAAGACAAGCTTTTATACTTCCATAGCAACGGCAATAAGTTTTATCAGTGGTTTTATTGTTACTAAGGTTGTAGCTGTACAGATAGGTCCTGCGGGTATGGCATACCTCGGCCAGTTTCAGAACACAGCATCTATACTTACGATGCTTGCAACCGGAGCAATTTCCAGTGGCGTTGTAAAATACCTGGCGCAGTACAGCTCTGATCCTGAAAAACGGCAACAAATTATCAATACAGCCTGCCTGATAGTGTTTTGCTGTTCTCTGCTGGTGTCTGTATTAGTTATGGGTGCAAGTGGATATTTATCGCTTGCGGCATTTCAAACAAAAGATTTTTGGATTGTCTATTTTCTCTTTGGATTATTCACAATGACACTTTCATTTAATATAATCTTTGCGGCCATTTTAAATGGACTTAATGAAATAAAAAGGTTTACAATAATAAATATTTTAAGTTCTGTTATTGGGATTGGCTTAACCATACTATTTGCACTTTACTTCGGAGTTAAAGGCGTCCTCATCTCAAGCACCGCTTTATCAGTTTTAATCTTTACGATGCATATATATGCACTTAAGGATGCGGGAATTCACTGGCGACCCAATTTCAAAAAATGGGATTTCACGGTGGTGAAATTATTACTTGGATTTACCATTATGGCGATGGTAAGCGGATTCCTTGTACCCGCAATACAGATCTTTGTTCGGGATAAAATTATTCATGATTTCACGTTACAGGAAGCTGGCTTTTGGCAGGCGGTAACTCGGATATCGGATTATTACCTTGGGTTCATCACGCTTGTGCTGGGCGTGTATTATATGCCTAAATTATCTGCGTTACAAACGAAGCCGGAATTGAGAAGCGAAATCTTTAAAGCGTACAAGATCGTAATGCCTGTAGTATCGGCACTTGCCTTGATAATATGGCTACTTCGTGACTTGATCATTTATATTTTGTTCAGTCCATCATTTGAACCGATGAAGCCTTTGTTCACATACCAGCTGATAGGTGATGTATTTAAAATCGGCAGCTGGTTATTGGCAAACCTAATGGTTGCAAAAGCAATGGTGAAAGTATATATTATCACTGAGTTTGTGTTTGCGACGACATATGTGCTGTTTTGTTTTTTCCTGATCAACCGCTTTGGAGTGATTGGCGCGACCTATGGATTCTGTATTAATTATCTTTTGTATTGGATAGTAATGTTTTTTATCATGAAAAGAAAAATATGACTAAACGTTTTTGTTTTTATTCGGGTTATCGTGATTTAAAAGGTGGCTATACTACACTACTGCTTACCCTTATAACTGAGCTTCGCAACCAGCAACAGGAAGTAGTACTTATAAACTATGAAAATGGCCTGATAGCAAGGGAGCTTGCGCGTAATAATATCAAGATAACTATTCTTGATCTCGACACGATTATATGGAAAGACATACATCAGATAATATTTTCCACCGATATTTTTATAATTACCGCCTTTGACGAAATATACCGCCACATTATGCCAGTAAACCCTGTCATAATATTTTATGACATCAATGATTTTATCACCGGTATAAGCAACTATAAGTTCGGTATTAAATTTCCTTCGCTCGGCAGAAAATTAATCAGGCAACTTCAGGTCAATCGAAGCCTCTGGTTTATGGACGATACGGGAATGTTTAATTTGGTAAGCGATTTTAACCTTCAAATTGATGATCCTGTGTTTGTTCCGATCCCGGTTATTGTACCTCGGGATAATTTTTATATGAATCGCAAAGTCTCCTCGACTGACGTTCTGAAGCTAACTTATATAGGAAGAAGTGTTGACTGGAAAATGAAACCGCTTAACAAAATACTTTCAGATATAGTTAAGGTAAAAAGCCTAAAGGAAATACTTTTCACCGTTGTAGTTGATGATGCCATGGCGATGAAAGAACTGATTGATCTTAGCAAATTCAAGGATATATGCAACTTTAATCTAAAAATTATTGAGAACTTAAACCCTTCAGATATTAATGATTTTTTAATGCAACATTCAGATCTTCACTTTGCGATGGGCACGGCGGCACTGGATGCTGCAAAACTTGGGATACCGACGATAGTAATGGATTATTCACCAAAAGACTTGCCGGATAATTATACTTACAGCTGGTTATTCGAAGTGAAAGATTTTAGCCTGGGTAAAAATCTGCTGAAAAGGTCTGCCTTACCAGGATCATCTATGAAAGAGCTTTTGGATAGAGTGAACAGTGATCCGTTATTCATTATGCAGGTATCCTCGCAGTCGCACGATTATGTTTTAAATTCGCATGATGTAAAAAATATTGTTAACGAGATTATTAAACTGAGCGCAAAGGCCGGCTTTAGGTTGCAAGAATCCTGTAAGTATATTCCATATTATTTTAAGGCACACCGACTTATCAAAGCCATCGCCGGTGCATTGTATAACAATAAAGCCACCCGATGAAAAGAACGTTGCTTCATATAATTTATGACTTGAAAAGGGGAGGTGCAGAAACTGTTTTAGTGAGCGCGGTGAGCGAGCTTACCGAATACAATCATGTAATTGTAACCCTTTTCGAAGGATATGAGTTTGATGAGGCATTTCAAAGAAAACATACGGTGATATGTCTTTCAGTCAGGCATTTTACTTTAATTCCACTTTATTATTTCCGGTATAGAAGGTTACTCAAAAAATACGATGTCAGTCTCGTTAGTTCGCATCTGTTCTGGCCTACTTTCCTTGCTCGTATAGCAACCCCTGCAAGCATTCCACTGGTAACAATGATACATACCTATGTGGCCGATTCGGTAGAGTATAAAAAGGGAATTATAAGATGGCTCGAAAAGATTAGTTACCGCATGCATAAAACCTATATGCTAGCAGCGTCTAAAGGCGCACTCGATGAATATTTTTCTTTTTTAAAATTAAAGCCGTTTAAAGCTATTCCTTTATACACTTTTGTCGACCCGCGTATTTTCAAAAGTCAGAACATCGGCGGACCCACCCACAGAGGTATTAAAATGATAAGTGTGGGTCGTTTAACCGTTCAAAAAAATCATCAATACACTATAGAGGCTTTTAAAAATTTGAAAAATGAGCTGGTCAGCCTGGACATATATGGTATGGGGGATCGTTATGATATACTAACCTCACAGATCAATGAAACTGGCGTTGCGGTAAATTTAAAAGGAAGGGTAAGTAATATCAACGAACTGATTAACCGTTACGATCTATTCATTATGCCATCGCTCTATGAAGGGTTTTCACTTGCCGTACTCGAAGCAATGGCAATGGGGATGCCAATGATGCTAAGTGACACTCCCTCATTCCGGGAACAATGTGGGGATACAGCTATTTATTTTTCACTCACAAACCCGGATGACTTTGTAGAAAAGTTTAGAAAACTAAAAAGTGACCCAGCCCAAATGAAAAACTTAGGCGCAGCTGCCCGCGATAGAGTATTAAATAATTTTACGCTGGAGCATCATATGGAAATAATCAGGGAAGTGTACAAAGAGGCATTAGGTACAGCAAAATCCTGATCAACCATGGTTTCTTGTTACCTTTGCGGCTGCATAAAATATTGACTATGTGTGGGATTTCAGGGTTTGTAGATTTCAAAAAAGATACTTCCCAATTGGTGTTGGAGAAGATGAATCGTATGCTGGCCCATCGAGGACCAGATGGTGAAGGATACGGCGTCTATAATGCTGATAATGCCACTGTAGGCCTGGGACATCGCCGCCTTAGCATTATTGACCTAACAACAGCTGGCAGCCAGCCCCAAACATTTGGCTCTAAACATATCACCTTTAATGGTGAAATTTATAATCACGCTGAGATAAGGGTACTACTTGAGAGCAAGGGTCATGTGTTTCATTCGCATAGTGATACGGAAGTGATACTCCATTCTTTTGCAGAATGGGGAAACGATGCGATACAGCACTTTATTGGAATGTTTGCGTTCGTAATATATGACGAAGCCACTAAAATACTTACGGCCTGCCGCGATCGGGCTGGTGTTAAGCCTTTATTTTACTACTGGAAAGATGGATTATTTCTCTTCGCTTCTGAATTAAAAGCAATCCTTCAACATCCACGTTTTATAAAAGAGTTGGATCTCAATGCAGCCGCAGCGTACATGCAATTTGGATATGTACCCACACCTCACTGTATTTTTAAAAATACTATTAAACTAAAACCAGGACATTTTCTTGAGTTAAATCTCAGGGAACAGCAGGTTAGGGAAACCCAATATTGGAATGTTTATGATGCTTATAATAAGCCGGAGTTGAAGTTAAGCCTGCCCGATGCCCTTGAAGAAACCGAAAAATTATTAACGAACGCTTTTCAATACAGAATGGTAAGTGATGTTCCTGTAGGGGTATTTTTAAGTGGAGGATATGATAGCAGCTGCGTTACTGCCCTTCTCCAAAAAAATAATACTGAGAAAATCAAAACTTTTACCATTGGGGTGCCAGACGTAGGTTTAAATGAGGCGCCGTTTGCAAAAGAAATTGCTAATCGGCTGGGAACAGACCATACTGAATACTATTGTACACAAAAAGAGGCGCTGGAAATTGTACCTGAACTTCCGTTTTTTTACGATGAGCCATTTGCAGACAGCAGCGCGATCCCAACCAGCCTCGTAAGTAAAATCGCCCGCGAAAAAGTAACTGTCGCACTTTCTGCGGATGCTGGTGATGAAATTTTTGCCGGATATAATCGGTACGATTATATTATGAAATATGGTAAAAAAATTCAAAATATCCCAAATTTTCTAAGGAAAAGCACAGCCGCGGTTATGGACATGATACCTGCGGATTCGATCCCAGTACTCAACAAAAAATACTTATTTCATAGTCGGTATGAAAAAGTAAAGTCATTACTTAAAAACCCATCCGAACAAAATATACTTTTAAGTCTTACAAGCCAGATGGATCCCGCTTCACTTGCGTCCCTATTTAAAAGAAGTATTCATCCGCTCGTAACGGCTTTTGATAGTAAAGAATTAAAGCCGGCTTTTCACAATACGCTTGCTTACACTATGGCCATCGATTATCAGACGTACCTGTTAGATGATATTTTGCAAAAGGTAGACAGGGCAGGTATGAGTGTAAGCCTGGAGGGGCGGGAGCCATTTCTTGATCACCGCGTTATTGAGTGGGCTGCACAATTGCCCATGAAGTACAAATACAATAACGGAAATAAAAAATTCATTATTAAGGAGATTGTACACAAATATTTGCCCAAGGAAATGATGGATAGGCCGAAAATGGGCTTCGGAATTCCTATTGCTTCCTGGCTTCAGAATGATCTTAAAAAGTTCGTAGATCATTACCTCGATGAATCTTACATAGAAAAACAACAGGTTTTTAATAATGAGGAAATTCAACGCATTAAGAAATCTTTTTATGATGGAAAGGTCGAGCGTGCAGAAAAAATCTGGTACTTGCTGATGTTTCAGATGTGGTATGACCGATGGATGAACAATAATTAGCGCTTCCGATATCTTAAAACATTTTACAGTTTGATTACTTCAAAACGCGTTCTTTTTATATCATATGATGGCATGACTGACCCCTTGGGTCAAAGCCAGGTAATCCCCTATCTTTTAGGATTATCTAAAGTAGGCTACGAATTTTATTTACTTAGTTGCGAAAAGGAACATGTATTTGAAAAAAATCGCCCTCTTGTCGAACGTATGCTTATCGGTTCAGGGATACACTGGATCCCACTAAAATATACAAAACGGCCTCCCGTACTTTCGACAGTTATTGATATCTTAAAACTCAGAAGAGCAGCGGCTCGCATTCATAAAGAAGTTGGTTTAAGTATGGTTCATACCCGTCCGGGAATCCCGGCACTTGTCGGGTTGTACTTAAAAAAAAAGCATGGTATTAAGTTCTTAAATGATATCAGGGAATTTTATGCTGATAGCCGGGTAGATGGTAACATGTGGAATAAGCGCAACTTTCTTTTTAAAGTTATCTACGATTTCTTCAAAAAACAGGAATTACAACAGGTTGAAAAGAGTGATGGTATAGTATGCCTTACAATTGCTGCACAAAAGATAATCCGGTCATGGACGGCATATAACCATTATGTACCACTGGAAGTAATACCCTGTAGCGTAGATCTACAACTTTTTGACTCTACCAGATTTGATACGGTCGATCGTGCTACGACCCGGAAAAAACTTTGCATTGATCCGGAAGACATGGTGATTGCCTATCTTGGTTCAATAGGCGGTTGGTACATGACCGAGGAAATGCTCCGTTTTTGTAAGTACTTGTCAGACCGAATCGCCAGGGTCAAATTTTTGTTTATTTCTCCTCACCAACACGACCAAATATTGCGATACGCCTCTTCACATGGTATTGAACCCGATAAGATAATTGTTACCAGCGCCTCAAGGCTGGAAGTGCCTCATTACCTTTCAGTGAGCAATTACTCAATTTTCTTTATTACTCCCTGCTACTCAAAATTATCATCGTCACCCACTAAACATGGAGAATTGATGTCTATGGGAATACCTGTTATAACGAATGCCGGCGTTGGGGATGTGAAGGAGATTGTTGAAGCTTATTCAGGAGGCATTGTCTTAGAAAATTTTACAGATCAGGAATTTAATAGGGCAGTTGAAATAATTATAAGTAGAAAATTTAACCCGGAAGAAATTAGGCAGGGTGCCGTTGAAGTCTATTCACTTGATCAGGCCATTGACCGCTATCAAAAAATTTACGAGGAAACTTTGCTATAACGGTTTAAGAAACCCGTATTAAAGCTTTTTCCCAACTGCGTGATAAAAGGGACTTCGGGGGCTTACAACAATTTGATGCAATCCACTATTTTCCATTAGAGTAATTACTTCCTCCTTTGAAAAACGTTGTTCAAGCGTAGTCCCGTATTTATCTAAAGCATCATTGCGTATGATAAAAAAGGATTTATCCTGGTAGTCATTAAGTGGCATTTTATCAGCAAGCTTTTTAAATCCCGCGGCCGACAGCACTCTTCCACTTAATACGAAGGGCATATAAGTAGTAACTGCGAGCATGTCGCAGGAAAATCGTTTTATTTTTGGCGGAAACTTACACACCATCTTCCGGATGCCCTCACTGATAGTGAATACTGTTTTAAAGATTAAGCCTCTTTTTTCCAGATTATGGTAAAGGTATACGTAAAAATAGCCCCCACTCTTCACCTTCTTTACAACATCCTGCATGGCTTTTTGCGTGTCTGGTATATGGTGAAGGACTCCGATACTCATCGCGAAATCAAATGTTTCATCATTAAACGGAATGGTTTCAACGGACGCTTTGGCAATTCTTACATTGTCGATATTCCCTAGTAGATGATCAGCGGCCAGAACAGCGTTACTTGGGTCAACTGCCTCAATAAAACCTATTCTTTTTGATAAATGTTTTGTCCAGCGTCCTGTTCCACACCCTATGTCAAGCGCATAAGTTGATTTATTAATGATATTATCATCCAAAATGTCGAAATACATTTTAGCAATCTGATCTATCTCTTTCTCCGAAAAATCTTTGAACTTAATCCATTCATCACCAAAATCTTTCACCACCACAGGATCAATGTTCTCCCCGTCCGTCGAGAAGATCGATATCTCCTTATTCTTACCTTTTATAACTTTTAAAGGCTCTTTATTGTACATCAATTTCATGGGTGGCAAAAGTAGAATTAAAGTGCTTATGTTGCAATTTATTTTCAAATTGAATTTGTTATTGTAATTTTAAGGCATCTATAATGTAGCCTATCTGAAACTATGTCAAAACGTTTTTTAATTATTGGTGCCGGGTTTTCCGGCGCGGTATTGGCCAATCGCCTGGTGAATTTACTTGATTGCACGGTTGAAATTTGGGATGAACGCACTCATAGTGGTGGAAATTGTTATACTAAACGTGATGAGGAAACGAATATAATGGTTCATCAATATGGGCCTCATATTTTTAATACTGATAAAAAAGAGATCTGGGATTATGTGAATAGCTTCGGTGAATTTAAAAATTATGTTCATAGAGTAAAAGCTTTGAGTGCCGGCAAAATTTACTCATTACCAATAAGTCTTTTTACAATCAACCAGTTTTTTAATAAGTGTTTCACACCCGATGAAGCTCGCGAATTTCTCGATAGCATTGCGGACAAATCGATTACGGATCCACAGAATTTTGAAGAGCAGGCACTTCGATTTATAGGGGAGGATTTATATAAGGCCTTTTTTTACGGTTACACAAAGAAGCAGTGGGGCTGTGAGCCAACTGCCCTGCCCGCTTCCATATTGAAGAGGATCCCGGTAAGATTCAACTACGACGACAACTATCACACAAATGAATTTACCGGAATCCCGAAAGATGGTTACTCTTCAATAATAGATAAAATGATGGATCATCCATCGATATCTATCAAACTTGGGAAAAAATTTGAGTCAGGTAGTGACACTAGTGCTTATTCACACGTTTTCTATACTGGCCCATTGGATGCTTATTTTAAATTTAGTCATGGAAGATTGGGGTATAGAACAGTGACTTTTGAAAAATTTTACGCGCACGGCGATTACCAAGGATTATCTCAAATGAATTATTGCGATGTTGAAGTGCCATACACCAGGGTAGTTGAACATAAGCATTTTACCCCCTGGGAGAAACATGAAAAGACAGTTTTTTTTAAGGAATTTAGCAAAGAAACAGGCCCAAATGATGAGCCTTACTACCCTAAACGCCTCCACAATGATAAAGAGATGTTACGGCACTACCGCAACGAGGCAGAATCCCTGGAGGGTATTTCTTTTCTAGGTCGATTGGCTACTTACAGGTACATGGATATGCATCATGTGATTGGCGAAGCCCTTACTTTCGCTGATGTGTTTGCCAAATCTTATGCGGGACGCAAAAAACTTCCGGTGTTCTCTAACACAGAAGAATTTTAAGTACACTATATCGTATTTTTTATTTTTTAATTTGTGGCTATGAATGCGGTTTGTAGTAGAATCCGCAGACTAATATGTAGTTTTTCTTCGGTTTTTGGTTAAGTGTTTACAGAAAAAAACACAATAAGCAATAAATAGAGACGTTTATATAATAGTCCTATTATTCTGTTTAAAACCAAAACCTTTTCTCATGGAAAAAGTGATTGCTGTGGTTGTATCATACAATCGCCGAGCTCTTTTATCAGAGTGCATAAATGCACTAAGGGCACAAACCCGTAAACCCGACGCCATTCTTGTCGTCAACAACGGAAGTACAGATGATACCGAGTTATGGCTCAAAACGCAACCCGACCTTATCTTTATTACCCAGGAAAACGTAGGATCCGGGGGCGGGTTTAACACTGGTATCAACTGGGCATACGTAAACAATTTCTCGTGGATATGGTGTATGGATGACGATGGATATCCAAAAAGTGATGCACTTGAAGTATTACTGAAAGTTGAAACACCTGATCGCAGCCTCCTTAATTGTGCCGTTATTAATAAAACAGACAAAAAGTCTTTCGTTTGGAAAACATCAAGTTATACAACCATCGATGAAGTTAAAGAAGACCTTATCAAAGGCATTGGGCATCCATTTAATGGCACACTTTTGCACCGTTCGATTGTTGCTAAAGTAGGCGTCCCCAAATCTTCCCTATTCCTATGGGGCGATGAATCAGAATATTACTATCGTATCGTTAAAAAATATCAGATTCCTGTTTATACAGTTTCTCAGAGTATTCATTACCATCCAGCAAGTTCATATACGTATAAGCAAGATTGGGACTTTACATCATGCTGGAAAATGTATTATTACGTTCGAAATCGCTTTCATATCCATAATGTGAAGTTCTCAAACAAGTTATTTGCATGTGTAAATTACATTGTGTTTCTGCTTGCATTCGCAGGTGTTATTGTTTTGTTTCAGAAAACGAACAAGTTAAAAAAACTTAGTTTCCTTTTATGGCCTTTGAAAGATGTACTGAAGAATGATTTTTCTGCTACTCCAAACGTGATATTAAACCGGCTAAAAATTGCTCATTCCCAAAGCTTCCAGCATACTCTTACAGCACCCGTTAGAACCCTATGGTCGTTCATGTTTCATACCGGGCCTGTAATGCAAGCCAAAACCGCCGCGGCAGCTTAAATTTATTACACATTTTTAATTTCTAAAACCTGCTCGCCGAGTGGGTTTATTTTTAATTTATTATTAAAATACAGGATGAAAAATAGTGCGAGGATATAAAAGGGTATTGAAGGAATTTTATACCTTACCAGTGATCCGAAGTTGAGAGTTGTGGCTCCTACAAATAATGCGAATACAATGGAGAAAATGAAACAGTAGAGAACGATAGGCTTATTGATGATTGTATAAAAGAAGTTTTTTATACCTGCTTTTCGCAACGTATATATGGTGAAGAGCATTAGCATTAAACTCTCCAATGACGAAAGCAACGTCGATATTTTTTTAGACTCCCATAAAAACGGTCTGAAAAGCGTGGCCACAATTGCGGCAGGGGCAATACGCACCAGACTAGATGCAGAGCCGTCAAATTCCACGCCGAGTGTAAAGTAAGACCCGCCCATCAGCTCCTGGTTGCCATAATTTGTCTGGTACTGAATAATGCTTTGCGTGAGGCCCTGGGCGGCAAATCCTCCCAAAGCATTTTGTAATGAACTGGCAATTTTTACAAAGCTTAAGGCACTACCAACAATGAAAGCAACTATCAGTAATAATTTTACAAACTTATTTTTTATTAGCGTAACATTTTTTAAGATGAGAAATAACCCAAAGGCAGGTAAATAGGAAACAAGAATGTAAACCTTCAAAACAAACAAAACATATCCGGCTACCAATACAATAAGACTGTTTTTTAAAACGCCTTCATCCTTTATGTAAAATATGCTGTATAGAGCGTAAGTAAGCCATCCCAGCGCTCCTACGCAAAGAGGATCTTTTAATATGCCGGAACACCAAAATACAAAAGTTGGAAGATATAATACCGCAATTGCTATTTGCTTATGGAGCTGCGGATATTGTTTATAGAAAAAAAGATAAAGTTTCCAGACTCCAGTCATCGACAGCATAGAAAAAAATAAATTTACCGCCATATATTTTCCGAACGTTAAAAAACATAAAGCTGCAGTAATGGATGTCACCATGTAATTGCTATCATCTTTTAAATAACCAAGGGCATCCGTATTTGATAATAGTTCTTCATTGAAATCAGCCGAGGAACTCCACAGTAAACTTACATTAGATGGATCTTTGAGAATTAGTTTGAAAAAGTTGTAGCCTTCTGGAAAGTAAAGGGCACTTGTATCGCCCCGCGAGATATATAGCACAAACAAGGAATAGACGAAGCAACTAAAAACTTTAATCCAAAATAAGTTCCTGTAATAAATTCTTAATTGCGGGTTTGTATACTTTTTTCTGACCAGGGAGAAGATCCTGTGAAAAATGAAAACATAGATAAAAAACACAATAAAGTCCAGGATGGTCATCTAATTTATTAAGGTTTAAGAGTGAATGCCAAAGACCAACGATTGAGGCAAATTTATCTTAAAATTTCTTTCCTTTTGGAATATATAGAGTTATTTTGCCAATATACTTTTATTAAAATGTTGACCGTTGCTGCGTTGCAACCATTTTATTAGCCGATGAAGAACGTTGTAATCATAGAAAATAATATCATCGCTACTAACACAATCCGAAATAAACTAACACTCGAACTAATTAATCGCGGCTTTAATGTAACAGTTTTAACTACCGGCACAAAGGAAGAACTTTACCTTGCCAAGAGTAGGGGCTTAGATATCATTGATGTTAAAGCAAGTAATCAGCACCCCCTCGAGGTAATCAATTACATGAGAAACCTTCGTCGTGCGCTCAGGGCCATACGGCCGGACGTTTGTTTAACATTTACCATACGGCCTGCTATTTGGGGAAACATTGTTACCCGAAGTCTTAAAATTCCGACCATAACAAATATAACCGGAATCGGACCGCTTTTCGAAAGCGATCACATATCGTATCGTCTCGCCCGCAGTCTATACAAGATTGTCTTGAGGTCCACAGCTAAAATTTTCTTTCAGAATAATAATGATATGCAACTTTTTCTCGACAAAGGTTTTGTTGAAAGAAGTCGTGCACAAAGAATTCCGGGATCAGGTGTCGATTTTAATTATTATTCACCCATGCAAGTGTCGAAGAACCCTGGCTTTAGATTTTTGTTTATAAGCCGCCTTATTAAGGATAAAGGAATCCTTGAATATGTTGAGGCGGCAAGAACTTTGAAAAAAGAATTCGCAGAAATACAGTTTTGTGTCGTAGGGCCCTTATGGACGCAAAACTTAAAAACTAATATCGTAACGGAGGAAGAACTTAATCGATGGATAAAGGAAGGAGATATTGAATACCTCGGTGCGACTGATGATGTTCGTCCACTCATAGCGGGGGCTGATTGTATTGTTCTGCCTTCCTATCGGGAAGGGATGAGCAATGTTCTGCTCGAAGCAGCAAGTATGGAAAAACCTTGTGTTACCTGCGACACTACCGGGTGCAATGACATAATCGAGGATGGCATAAATGGCTTTTTATGCGAAGTAAAAAACGCGACTGATCTTTCTGACAAAATGAGAAAAATGTTTGAACTCGACGAGCAAGAACGGGTGCGAATGGGCAAGGAAGGCAGAAAAAAAATTATTAGGTATTTCAACAAACAGATAGTTATAGATGCCTATCTTAACGCAATCGAAAGTGTTACGATTGAGTAATACTTTAAATCATACATAATTTAATGGTACTTATCGGATATTCTGGTCATGCATTTGTTGTTGCTGATATTCTTCATGCCAGCGGAAACGCGGCGTCCTTTTATTGTGATAAAGAAGAGAAGCATTTTAACCCCTGGAAATTGAGTTACCTGGGAAGCGAAAGTGAAAAGCCTGCATTAGAAATTATGCGAAAAAAAGGCGTCTTCATAGCGATTGGAGATAATTCTATCCGCTCGAAAATTCAAAATTTCCTAAAAAGTAATAAAATTATCCCGGCAAATGCTATACACTCGTCAGCAATAATTTCACTGATGACTAAAATCACCGGGGCGGGAATTATGATCGCCCCGGGCGCCATTATCAATCCTCTGGTTACTATTGGAGATGGGGTAATTTTTAATTCCGGCTGTATAGTAGAGCATGAATGTGCAATTGGATCGTACGCTCATATTGCACCGGGCGCAGTTCTATGTGGCAATGTCATTGTTGGTAAACGGACGCTGATCGGCGCCGGTGCTGTTGTCAGGCAGGGGCTGAAGATAGGCGAGAATGTAGTTGTTGGTGCAGGTGCAACAGTAGTAAAAGATATCCCGGATAATGTGATAGTGATGGGAAATCCGGCAATCCGACCTAGTTAACACAAAGCATCATTGTTTTATATCCTTATGCAATATCCTATCTTTGCAACGCAAAAAATATTATAGTATGAAGGTATTGGTTACAGGTGGTGCAGGATATATAGGTTCTGTGTTGGTTAGACAATTGTTGGCAAAGGGATATCAGGTTCGGGCGCTTGATAACCTGAAATTTGGTGGTGATGCATTATACGATGTCATGCTGCATCCATCATTTGAATTTGTGCTCGGTGACGTGCGAAATATTGTGGATGTAACTAAAGCACTTAAAGGCGTCGATGCTGTTGCACATCTGGCTGCCATTGTTGGTGATCCGGCATGTAAAAAGTTTAGCGACGAGGCCAATGAGACCAACTGGACTGGAAGCGTTGCCCTCTTTGAAGCTGCTGAGGCAGCCGGAGTTCAGCGTTTTGTATTTGCAAGTACTTGCAGTAATTACGGCAAAATGCCTGATCCCGATTCGTTTGTTACAGAAACCTCTGTACTCAACCCTGTCTCGCTCTACGCCGAGTTGAAAGTAAAATTTGAAAAGTATTTATTAGAGGAAAGGAGGGATAGTAAAATATGTAGCACCGCTTTGAGATTTAGTACGGTCTATGGTTTTTCTCCCCGCATAAGATTTGATCTTACAGTAAATGAATTCACCCGCAACGCGGTGATTCATGGTGAGCAGGAGATTTGGGGAGCCCAGTTCTGGCGCCCTTACTGCCATGTTGATGATCTGGCGCGAGCCGTAGTACTGGTATTTGAAAGTGAAGATTCAAAGGTTCGTGCAAATGTGTTTAACGTTGGAAGCACGGAGGAGAATTACAATAAAGGAATGATAATTAAAGAAGTTTGTAAAGTGGTTCCTGACGTGAAAGTAAATTTCGTGGAAAGTAGTGAAGACCCTAGGGATTATCGTGTTAACTTCGATAAAATAAAAAACGAACTGGGGTACACCATCACCAAAAAAGTACCTGAGGGAGTAGAAGAAATTTACACCCTTCTTAAGACAGGAATTGTTACTGATTCATTTTCACAGAAATTCAGAAATATTTAAATATTTAAAATAACTAGAGAGGAGCAATCGCAAGGTTGCTCCTCTTGTATTATAATCTATTGAATAACGAAAAGCAGGCAGCTTTTTTTTCTTAGGTTTGCATCTCATAAGGCGGTAAATAAGAAAATATGTTACTATTGAGTGGCCCAAATATGGGCGGAAATGAGCTGAAATATGTTACAGAATGCATCACAACCGGTTGGGTAAGCAGTGTTGGGGCTTATGTAGATCAATTTGAGAAAATGACTGCGGAATTTGCCGGAACTAAATATGCAGTTGCCACTAGCAGCGGAACAACTGCATTACACATTTGTCTTGTAATGCTAGATGTTAAACCTTCTGATTATGTTATTGTACCAAACATAACATTCATTGCCACACTTAATTCAGTTAAATATACAGGCGCTTCGCCAATTCTAATTGATACTCATGCGGGCAATTGGCAGCTTGACCTTGATGTACTTGAAACTTTTCTTGAAAATGAGACTGAGCAAAGAAATAACACCTGTTTCCATAAGTTGACTGGCCGGCGAATACCCGTGATTATGCCAGTGCATGTTCTAGGAAATATGTGTGATATGGACAGGCTGCTCGCAACTGCACAAAAGTATAATTTGATCGTTCTGGAAGACAGCACTGAAGCATTAGGAAGTTATTACAAGGACAAGCATGCGGGTAGCTTCGGCCTTCTTGGTACTTTTAGCTACAACGGAAATAAGCTTATAACCACTGGTGGGGGTGGTATGATAGTTACTGATGATGAGGGATTAGCAAAGCGGGCAAAACATTTAACCACCCAGGCGAAGAGCGATCCGTTTGAATACAAGCACGATGCTATAGGTTACAACTACAGGCTTGTCAATGTTGCTGCTGCTATCGGCGTTGCCCAAATGGAACAACTTAAGGGATTTATAAGCCGCAAAAAAGAAATTATCGCTTTTTATAAAAATGAATTAGAGAATGTAGGGGATATAAAATTTCAGGAAGTTAATGCCGATGTGAATCCAAACTGGTGGTTACCTACAATATTTACTTCCAGACAAAGGGAAGTACTAAAAATATTAAACGATCATAAAATGCAAAGCCGCCCATTTTGGGTTCCAATGAACCAGCTTGAAATGTTTAAAGATGACCTATACATTCAAAATGATAATCGTTCCGATTTTGTGTATCAGCACAGCCTAAGTATTCCGTGCAGCACTAATATCAGCGACATGGAAATGCTAGGCGTTGCCAATAAAATTAAAGAGGTATTTCAATAAGAATAAAGTCTTGTCATGTATAGAAATCCTGCAACATAATGAGACACTCCGGAGTACGTCGAGATGTAAATTTGAATGTCTTATATTGCAGCCCTTTAGTATGTACAATTTTTTCAAAAGGATTATCGATTTGGCTCTCGCCTCACTTGCCTTAGTTTTGCTTTCCCCAATTCTTCTGCCTGTGATCATTATTCTTTTGTTTACTGGGGAAAAAGAAGTCTTTTACTTTCAAAAAAGAATTGGGAAAAATAACCAGTTGTTTAACATCTGGAAATTTGCAACTATGCAAAAAAACAGCCCTGCCATAGGCACGGGCGAGATAACATTACGAAATGACCCCCGTGTAACCTCGTTCGGAAAGTTTCTTCGCAAGAGTAAGATCAACGAATTGCCACAAATTTTCAATGTATTTAAAGGCGATATGAGTATTGTAGGTCCAAGGCCACTCATGAAAGTAAGCTTTGATTTATATGACGAAAATGTAAAAAAAAATATCTACAAATCAAAACCGGGCATGACGGGTATAGGTTCTCTGATTTTTCGGGATGAGGAGAAATTACTTTCTGAAGCCCCTGATCCTAAGGCCATGTATCACGCTATATATCCATATAAGGGTTGCCTTGAACTCTGGTATTTAGAAAATGCTTCTGTGTGGACCGATCTTAAAATTATTTTTCTTACGGCTTGGTCTATCATCTTCCCGTCAAATAACTTAGCCCGAAAATTCTTTAAAGCTCTACCGCAGCGTAGCTTCTAATTTGTTTGATGTTTAATCTAAAATATTAAACATTTTTTCGGTTTATTTGTAATAAGCCTATAATCTTATCAAATGAGTTCATTTACTATTAAAGATCTGGAGAATCTCTCTGGAATTAAGGCACATACTCTTCGGATCTGGGAACAGAGATATAGCTTTTTGAAACCAAGCCGGAGTTTCACTAACATTCGGTATTACAGTAGTGAAGAGCTAAAAATAATTTTGAATATTGCTTTGCTAAATAAGTACGGCTACAAGGTTTCGCATATTGATAAGATGAATGCGGCGGAAATCAAGGAGAAAATTACCGCGTTGGCACAAGCTGAGGCGCAACAGGAACGTATTGTCAACGAACTCGTTCAAACCATGGTGGATGTAGACCTTGTTTCTTTTGAGTTTGTTTTGAACAATTATATCCTTTACCGCGGAATAGAAAAAACAATATCCCAAATTATTTTCCCATTTCTCGAAAAGATTGGTATTTTATGGCTAACAAATCACATAAACCCAGCGCAGGAGCACCTTGTAACTAACATTATACGCCAGAAACTGCTGGTAGGTATTGAAGGTTTGCAACCTCCTCTCCAGGCAAGTAATACCCTTTTGCTTTTTCTACCAGAAGGCGAATACCACGAGCTTGCTCTTATTTTCATGCATTACATTCTTAAAAGCAGGGGATGTTCAGTTATTTATCTTGGTGCAAATATTCCATTGAAAGATGTTGAGTATATAGCAAAACTTAAAAATCCGGATTACTTGTATACCCATCTAACCAGTGTGGCCAAAAGCTTCAATTTTGAAAAATTTATTATGGGACTGCAAAATGCCGTTATTGGAATTCCGA
>JANXYS010000076.1 GCA_025355935.1 Chitinophagales bacterium
TTAAGATAATGGTGCAGTTCATCTGTGGCTTCAGCCAGGGTTTGTTTCTGTTCGTAAAGACAATTTGCATCCATAAAACAAAAGGGGTGTAATCTTAAATTTGTAACTCTCTCGATAGAGAGATTGTACCAGAAAAACGAACTGGATACAGAGGCTCTGAAACCATTGATGCTGCCATAACCCATGCTGTAATCATCTTCGATTCCGGCTTTTACCAAATTTTGGAATGTGACAGGCAATGAAAACTTGATATAATGTTGCCTTGAGCTTCCAACGCACTTTTCAATTGCAGTTTCAAGAATTTTTTTCTCCGCTGTAATCAGGGCGGGGTGATCATAACTATTCCACGAAGGATGGATGCCGGCTTTGTATCGTTTCCCATGTTGCTTCAGAAGTTGCCACATTGCATGCGAATAGGGTGACAGATTTTTATCATACTTTCCCCTGTTAGTGGCCAGCAGAAAAAAGTAGATGGGTTGCAATTTGTATTTGAGGTGAAGAGCATGGAGAAAGTTGTAAGAATCGTAGGGATCATCTTTTACATTCAACATTACTTTAACCCGTTCAAACGATGGTTGTTTGATAAAGCCGCCAATACTTCGCCATAACGATTTGTTTTTGTATGACCAGGCAATGTCTATATCATATGTTGGCAAATAGGAAAAGGAAGGTAGCACAGGATTTAGAATAGGAAAGAGTTCTTTTAGAGAATTTGCAAAATCTTTCATCCAGTAATTAATCAATGGAATATTTAAAAAGCCTTTTTTAAAGGCTAAGGAATTTGTATGGTCGAATCGTCCGTACGGATCACTTTTATGAGGCAGGTATTCTTCATATCGGCTTAAAAGATAAAATGAAGCCGCGAAAATATCAAAGCTTATATCTGATGCTATTGTTTGAAAAAAAGCCGTGTAATGGTTGCATTGAAAACAATTTAGTCTTTGAGACGTAATGCCTCTTTCAAATAGCAATGAGTGTGGACTAATATGGTATGCTGAGCCGGGAGATCTTTTTACACTATAGTTAATTTTCGGACCGTCGTGTATCTCGAAGTTTTTTGCATCAAGTGTTATTGTATATGATAAGCCAAGTTGTTCCTGGAATATGAACTTGCAAATATATTGGAGCCGGTAGGAAGTTTCAGCACTATAGATTAAAAGCATCCTTGTCTTATTTTTTGAACTTTTCTTTCCATAGTTGATTAAAAGTCTTTATACTGAAATTCAGATCTGATCTCTGCCGATTCCAATCTTTAAACAAACCGTTTACAATTTTATTCTTAAGGGGGCCGGTACCCGCATTCATCAACGTTCGGTTCATGCTGGCAAGTTTCCATAATTTCCAGGCTGCCCGTTCACTGAATGTGGTATGACCCTCCTGAACGGACTCTTTGCGATTATCAAGCAGGAGTTCATGCAGATTTATTTTAACTGCGCAAACCTCGGTGCAGTTGCCGCATAATGAGGATGCGAAACTAAGGTGCTTAAATTCTTCCATTCCTTCCAGGTGTGGTGTAATGACGCTACCTATCGGTCCGCTGTAAGTTGCTCCGTAGCTGTGCCCGCCAATATTTTTATACACGGGACAAGCATTTAAACATGCTCCGCAACGTATGCAATACAGGCTTTCGCGTTGCACCGGGTTTTTTAAGATCTTAGTTCTGCCGTTGTCCAGAAGAATAACATACATTTCCTCAGGGCCGTCAGTTTCGCCCGGTTGCCGGGGCCCGGAAATAATGCTATTATATACAGTGATCTTCTGCCCTGTACCAAACGTACTCAGGAGTGGCCAGAATAAAGCGAGGTCTGTGAGGGAAGGAATAACTTTTTCTATGCCAACTATTACTATATGAGTTTTAGGAAAGGCGCAGCTAAGCCTGGCATTTCCTTCATTTTCAGTGACTGCAACGGCCCCACTATCACTGATAATGAAGTTTGCACCAGTAACACCCACCTCAGCCTGCGTATATTTCTCGCGGAGAATAACCCTGGCCACCTGGGTAAGCTCAGCGGGTGTATAATTAATTGGCGTCCCAAGTTTCTCGTTAAATAGTTTTGCAACATCTTCCTTACTCTTATGCATTGCCGGAGTAACGATATGATAAGGCGCCTCCCCGTCGAGCTGCTGAATATACTCTCCAAGATCTGTTTCTATGCTTTCTATTCCATTTGCTTCCATAGCATCATTGAGGTGTATTTCCTCGGTGGCCATGCTCTTACTCTTCACAAGCGTTTTACATTTTTTATCCGCACATATTTTAAGGATTGCTTCAATAGCGTCAGCAGAAGATTCCGCCCAGATCACCTTTCCGCCACGCTTAGAAAAATTCATTTCAAATTGTTCCAGCTGCTGATCAAGCGTTTCAATGGCCCGCCATTTTATATTTTTGGCTCGTTCGCGGGCAAGGTGCACATTTTCAAATTGTGTTTTCCCCTGTGGTACGACAGCGTTGTAACGACCAATATTAAAGTTGATGGTTTTACGATGCTGAAGATCCGCGGCCTTAACAGTTGTTGTTGATAAAAATGTATCTGAAGTTTCTGACATGTATATGTATTATTAACGAAATTAAACCAGTTAGCCCAATTAGACACTTCTTACTTTATTAATAATTTCGACGCACCCACAGTTTTCCAGTTTCCAAATAACATTAGGGGTGTGTCGTCATTAGGTAAATGGGTTTCCCGCTCATATTGCAACCCGATTTTAACAAGAAGCTTGATCGACTGTTTATTATCTTTTGTTGTGATAGCGACGATGCGCCCAATGCCGAGTTTCCGGTGGCCATATTTTAAAGTAGCGGAAGCTATCTCAAATGCATATCCATTCTTTTCGAACTCTGGCAGCATAGCAAACCCAATATCAATATCCTGCAAGCCCTCCCTCTTTATGAGTCCGCAAATCCCGATAGCAGTCATATCAGTCCTTAATTGGAATAACCATAGACCAAAACCATTATCCGTATAACTTCGTAATGGCCCGTTTAGTATGTAATTCTCAGCTGCGTCCAGGTTGTAAATCTTTCGATCGCCAACATATTTTTTAAAACTTTCTGTATTGAGTAGTAGGAGGATAAAAGGCGCATCTTTAACAGTGAGCTTACGTAAAATGAGGCGCCTGGTTTGTAGAATCTTTGACACTCCGAAAGTTTTATATTCCAAAATTACCATTTGTTATACCAGATAACGACTGTACAACATAAAAAAGAAGGGCCGTTTATGCGGCCCTATCCAGATTAATTCTTTGTGCGCTTATTATTGTCCAACCAGGAAAATCGCATTACTAAACATGAGTTTACCGTTGTTCCAGAAACTTCGGAACATTACATCATCTGTAAGGTAGGTTACTGATCCATTACCAAGATCCTGTACACCGAAGAGCAACCCGTCTTTAAGTTTAGGATTAAGTTTATACCCTACATAACCTGACACCTGGTTATCTCTTTTTAAAACACCTGCATTCCATCCGCCTTCTTTAATAAAATCATAAACCGAATTATCCCTTTTTAAGGTGTAATAATATTTTGGATATCCAAACATTAAGGGATGCGTATTGTCAAGGTCAACTTTAAAGATCGCACCAGGCGTATTATTAGATAACTGATCGCGTTCGCGACAGTCGAAATTCTGAAGCTTTGCATATGGATCTTTTTTATCACCAGTTGTGTCTGAATCGTTTTTTGCATGGACTACGCTCCAGTCCTGCCTTGACAACTGCGCAACGGCACTTTCCAATGCCACCACTTTTCCGCCGCCGGAAATCCACTGCTTAAAAGAAGCAGCAGACTCTTTATCATTCAGAAAATTATATCTTCCATCAGGCATAATCAAAACATCAATATCTCTCCAGTTTATACGTGAGGCATCACTCGCATTAATGAGTGTTAATTTATATTTTAATTCATTTTCAAAAAAGTTCCAAACTTCTCCCGCAGCATTTGAATTGATACCCTCTCCCGTTATTAGTGCAACTTTTGGGGCCTTCAGAGTTTTCACATATGAGCTCCCGAAATCAAACCCTTTATCAACCATTGCGCCTGTAACGGGAAATAGTTGCACCGAGTTGGCATTGGCTATATCAGATACAGCAGACCACAGGCCCAAACCGAATTTTTCATTACCGTTCTTTATTATTATTATGGACCCGCGGGCGAAACTTTCACCATTTGCTACAAAAGGCATCTCTGCAAAACGAACTCGAATTCCCTTATCCAGTAATTGGGCTAATGTTGAAGCAGACGAAACAGACTGCCAGCGGAGTACATAGCCATATGCGTCTGTAGTTACGTTACTAACTGTATTTGCCTTCCACTTCAACCCTGTATTAAAAACCTGCCGGGTTGCATACGAATTGACTCCATATGCATAAGGCATTGCCCATGCTGTAATATCGTAAGTCGCTGAATCAACCAGGCGGGTTGCAGGCTCGAACAATACTTTGATCAATGCCGCTTTTGGTTGGGCTACATTTATTACAAGGTCATTAGCGGCTATATTAAAAGACTCTTCTTTCTTGCTGAAATAATTGAACCCTTTTCCACTACCAGTTGATGTGCCGTAGACGATCCCATTCTTGTCAAGAAGTTTTGCCAGGTCGCTTATGCGATCAGCATCT
>JANXYS010000261.1 GCA_025355935.1 Chitinophagales bacterium
CGGTTTACACCGCGCTTTTGTTTTCGTACCGGGTAAATTAGCTGGTATGCCAATGACCAGCAAAACGCAATAAAAAAATGCAGTACCACGCCAGCTAGTGCAGTTTGAATCCCGCCATCATATACGGAATCACCCATCATACCGCCTGCAATCGACTGCAGTAAATGAAGGATGCTAACCGCTTTAAGCAGGAACACGTATACGATGACTGCTCCCGTTAAGTCAAGGATGCCGGCCACCAGTGTCGCTAGCATTACCGTTTTAAGATTTATATTATTCCGCTTCATTATATTCATGTGAGTTTTCTGCCGGCTGTTTGGAAAGTATAAAATTTAATACCACTAATCCTGCTACAGATGCGATAATAGACGCTGCAATAATAGCCATTTTAGCTATGTCAATATCCTGTTCGTTCTTAAATGCGAGTAAGGTTACAAATATACTCATTGTAAAACCGATGCCTGCTAGCAAGCCTGCGCCCAGTAAATGTTTCCATCGAAGGTCACGGGGTAGCACACACGCACCCAGTTTTACTGCGACGAACGAAAAAAGCAGGATGCCAAGTGGCTTGCCCATCACCAGACCGATAATAATGCCTGCCGCCTCTCGGGTTACAAGGCTAAGGTGCCAGCCAGATTTAATCATAATGGCAGTATTGGCCATTGCAAAAAGCGGGACAATGAGAAATGCTACCGGTTTGTGTAAAACATGCTGTAACCGCCACGAAGGAGTACGTTCATCGCCATTGCCAAACGGAATAGCAAAAGCCAATAAAACACCGGCTATAGTGGCATGTACCCCCGATAATAACATAAAATACCACATAAGAATTCCTGCAGGGATATAGAGCCAGAAACTCATCAGTTTTAAACGGTTACACAAACACATAAGCAGGAATATAATGATTGCCAGGCCCAGGTAAATAAAGGAAATGCCGGAAGAATAGAAAATGGCAATGATAATAATAGCACAAAGGTCATCGATTACGGCAAGTGCCGTTAGGAACACTTTCAAGGAGGCTGGTACCCGCGAACCGAGGAGTGCGAGCATACCGATTGCAAAAGCAATATCTGTTGCCATGGGTATACCAGCCCCTGACTGCGTGGTGGTACCATAGTTAAAAAGCAGGTAAATCGCAGCGGGAACAAGTACTCCGCCAACGGCTGCAATTGTTGGCAGTAAGGCATTCCTGATATTGGAAAGTTCACCTGCGTATATCTCACGTTCCAGCTCAAGCCCGATTAATAAAAAGAAAATAGCCATGAGGCCATCATTAATCCATTGGATGATTGTATGTCCCTGGAAACTGAGTGTCCAAAAATTAACGTAGGTATTCTGGAAGGCGGTGTTTGCCAGGGCTAAAGAAAACATGGTGCAGATAATGAGCACAAGCCCGCCGGATTTCTCACTCGAAAAAAATTCAGTGAACAGTTTTGTAACCTTCATAAGCATTATTTATCCGGGTGCGCTACCCTGTATTATATCTTGTGATATGCAACCTATTTTTCCGAGAAAAATATTAAATTCAATGGATTTACTCAAAAAATCATCTGCAGGGGCATTGCAACAAGTAGTTTCTGCATTAGGATGCGCCGAGACCATCATTATCTTTATCAAACTGGTTTTCGGATCAGTTTTAAGCTTGCGACATATCTCCTGCCCATCTTGCCCAGAAAGCATCATGTCCATCAGAATAATGCCTGGCGCATATAAGTCGAGTATAGATTTAAGCAGATCTGGGTTAGTAATCCAGGCAGCGTTAAATTTACCCATACGCAGCATTGATTCCGTCAGCATACACAGGTCTGGGTCGTCGTCTAAAACTAATACATCAAGCGGTCGATTTATGTGTTTGGAGGTGTCCATAACCGGGTAGTTATTATAAACTGAAGTGAACGAATGGACCCGTTTCCAATTTTCTTTACAAAATGTTATATCCCTGCGGGGCAACGTCAAGTAGACTTAAGATTATCGGAAGACCGGCATTTGATGAAACATTTTTAATTCCCGCCTGTTGTGGCTACGAATGTTACAGTAGGCGTCACGCATTATTTTACTCGCCGGCTCTTTAAAGATATAAAAAAGAAAACCATAGTATACGGTTCTCCGCTGAATTATTTATTGCCTTAGGACAAATAAGTTAAGTTTGTATTTCTATCAGCCGACCATCGTTCCGCTTGCTTGCAGGCGGAGAGGAAAGTCCGGACAGCAAAGGGCAGCATACCGGTTAACAGCCGGCGTTGGGTACCAGGTTCGCCGGGTGTACCAACAGAGACAGTGCCACAGAAAATTACTTCCGATGCCCCAAGGGCAGGTAAAGTTGAAAACGTGAGGTAAGAGCTCACGATGTTTGCTGGTGACAGCATTCATGGGTAAACCTTATGCGCTGTAATGCCACGTAAATCCTGGTTTGGACGAATTCTGTTTGTCCAAAGTAAGCGGCCCGTTTACTATTCCCGATTTCGGGATCCCGGGAAGGGTAGGCAGCAAGATTGCAACAGTAATGTTGCAGCCAGATAAATGATGGTCGTTCCGCGAAAGCGGGATTACAGAATCCGGCTTATGGCTGATAGATTTTTTTTTTAAAGTTAGCAATCCCAGGAAGGGTTGTATCCTTTAAATATGGTTTCCTTTATTGCCGGCCATTCATCTTTAATGAAGCTGTAATAAATAGTGTCGCGCAGGGTACCGGAGTCATTGACCATATGCCTTCTCAGCACACCTTCTTTATGTGCACCTATATTTTCCATCGCACGTTGTGATTTCAAGTTGAGGGCGCTTGTTTTAAGTTCAACCCGGTTAAATCCCAGGGTTTCAAACGCGTAGCTAAGCAACAAGAACTTGCAATTGCGGTTAAGTCCCGTTCCCTGCAGGGATGGGTCATACCAGGTCCAACCGATCTCTGCCCGCAGATGGGGGAAACTGATATTTCCATAGCGGGTACACCCTCCGTAGCGATTCGCGCGGACATCAAAAATGGCAAAAGGGTATGATGCCAGATTCGTCCGCTCATCCAGCGCCTGTTTGAAATATTTCCTAAAATCCTTTTCCGTACTTATGGCTGCGGAAGTGAATTCCCAAAGTGCCGCATGTTTAGCTATTTCCCATAACGGTTGAAAATGTTCCTCCGTAAGCGGTTCCAGTCGCACCCGATCATTTTGCATGACAATTGGTTTCCTAAAAAAATCTGTCGTGCCGTCCGTCCCTTTGCTAACAAGGTCGTCTGCAAGGAACTGCTGTCTAAATTCCGGCCCTTGTGATTTTAAAAGTGCCGCAACTACTTTGTCAATCGGAAGAGTAACGCTTTCTTCCGAAAAATCTGCCCAGTCAACAAACCGAAATGTTTCTGTTTCACCGGTCTGTTCATAAACATGCAGCTGTGTTTCATCAAACTGAAATTTTTCCGTCCTGATGGGAACCTCAATGGGGGCAAGAGGCTTAACGGTGTAATAGATTGAAATTATCTGATGATCTGGATTGAAAGCACTTTGCTGATAGAAATCTGTGGTATAAAAATGACCTGTAACCTTCACGGGTAAACGCATCTCTTCCATGAACTCCCGCACCAGGCAGTCAATAGTTCCTTCACCCTTCTCGAGGCCCCCACCGCAAAATTTAGTAATATACTGGCCCCGGATTAACTCATCACTTACCAGTACCTGTTTATTTTCGTTCACCAGGATACCATAAATACGTATGTTAAACATCTTATTTATTCTTTTTAGTACGAAGAAGATAGTTAAGCATGGCAAAACCGAGTATGATGAGACACACTGCAACCGGGATCCAGAAGGCGTAAGGGGATCGCTGGAAGGGTAAAGGAACGTTCATGCCATAGATGCTTGCTATTAGCACAGGCACACTTAAAAAAATGGTAAGGGTCGATAAGCGTTTTAATACCTGGTTCTGGTTATTGCTGATGATGCTTGCATACGCATCAAGAGTGCTTACGAGAATAGTTGTATAGGTGTTGGCGGTTTCCAGTGCCTGCGAGGTCTCTATCACCAGATCTTCCAGAAAATTTTTCTCTTCCTGGTTAAGGTTCAAAAAATCTGTGCGAACCAATTTAAGCATAAGCAGTTCATTGCTTCGGAGCGCCGTAACGAAATATACAAGGCTTTTTTGAATACGCATTAGTTCAAACAATTCTTCATTTCGATTAGCGGCATACAGTTTTTGTTCCAGAGCATTACGCTGCTGGTTAATTTCTTTCAGGTGATCCTGGAAATTGGTTGTGATCTTTTCAAATATTTTAAGGACCATCATATTTTTTTTATCAGGGTTCCTGTTGGGAAAACTATTCAGGAATTTCTTGATGGCCTCGTT
>JANXYS010000294.1 GCA_025355935.1 Chitinophagales bacterium
CTTAAAACCATTTTTTAAAAAACGTTCATACACTTCGTTGAAGGTTTTTTGAGTCGCGTCGGCAGGATTGACTGTGCCTGTCGCCGGAAAGGAGGAGATGTCACGGTAATGGTATTCTTTCGCCAACGATTGGCCAGGCAACAATGTTCGATGGGCTGCATACGTCAGGGCATCTCCCATACGAAGAATATTGCCGTAGGTAGGCGGTAACTTCCGGGAACAGCCCGTCAATAGGAGACCACCCAACGAAGTGAGGCCTGTAATAATGGCGTTGCGCCGCGTAACGAGATAGTTCTTTTTCATTTTATTTTCCGAAAGTCATGGCAATCATCTGCCTTTTAAATCCGGATAGTATGACCATTAATAAATGAATGATAAGAAAAAGTTCAAGTGCTATTGCAGCAAAGAAGTGAATGGTCCGGGCAGATTGAAAGCCGGAAAATAGTTTCAGCAGGAAAGGAAATGCCGCTGTAATTGCCGGCGACATACTAAGACCTGTTAATGCTATTAAGGGCAAAAGCAAGAATACCACCAGCAGGTAGGCAAATTTTTGCAGCAAGCCATATTTCGGACCATCGACTGGCACTGGTTTTTGCATACGAATGTGATTAACCATGTCCCGCCAAAAATTTTGGAAAGTCAACTCATCACGGCCAGGCCAAAAGTTTTTTCGAAAGTGCCCGTTCAAAATGCCTGCAAGCAGGTAAACAATACCTGTTATAACCAACAGCCAAGCCGATAGAAAATGCAGGCTCCGCCCCCAGCCATTCTTGTTGAAAATGTCGTAGGTGCGCGATGCACTTATAGGCGAATTAGCATTTGCGTAAAAGGCTTGACTTTTCTCCCAGCCGCCATGTTTATAGTTCCGGCTAATAGGCAATTCAAACAGCGCGGGTGTTAAATCATTTCCAACCTCCCCCCAATAAAGCCTTGGGTGGGACATGAGAATTACGAATCCGGTATATACTAAAGCAAAAAAGCTAACCGCTACAATCCAATGACTGCTTTTTACCCAACGGTTGTGCGTGGTACTTGCTTCAGTATGATTTTGCTTTGTACTCACAAAATTGAGCGATTTTAAATACACCAACACTAAGTTAAAAATCTAATTAGAGATTACAAATTTTTTTGATGTATTTATGCCGGTATGCACTTTCAATGTAGCAAGGCAGCTGCAGGCTACATTAGATTTGACGGGCTGTGCATTAAGCAAGGCGAAAAATGTTGCTGGATATTGGAGCAGCAGATAAATTTTGCCATTATTCAATGCTCCAACCTGCATTAACTTTACCACATGAAAAAGGCTTTCATTTTTTTTATTTCTTTTACACTATCTATGAGCATTGTTGCTCAACCGATCGTGAAGTCGGTACTCAAGGAAAGCCGGCAGAAATATTATCGTTACCTGGTTGATAAATCTATCCTCGGAAACCTCGCTTCTCCTCTTGACAGTGAACACGAGGACTCCTGGGAAACTGCCTTTTGGACTATCAGCTTTATCAATTATAAAGAACCGATTGTCGCTGCAAAAATCGAAGAAGCATTTACGAATATTTGGCAGCGCAGCAACTCTTTCCAGCGGGCCTTACTTGAATTAATTTACACTGACTACAAGAATAAATACCTTACTGACGTAAAAGGCCTATTTCTTCGTTCGACCGACGCGCGCGTATTCGCGATGTGTGCAGAATATATAATGGCGTCAGATAACTCCCTGTCAGAAAAGAAGAACCTGCTCCAACGCACCCGAACACTTCTTGCAAAGGATACTGCAAATCCTATTCTCAATCAGTTGCTCTACCGGTTAAATCATAAGGGCATGAAGACAGCGCCTCCGTCTCTTGCCAGTTTACTCGCAGTAGATTATTTGCCCGGGCAGGTTCTTGTAATTAGTTTCCAGCGAAGCAATCGCGATTATACAGGTTTAAGTATTGTAAGGGATGCAGCCGGAAACTTTTTGAAAAATGATGACAGCAGTTACACGGCTATCCCTCAACTTGCAAGGAGTGCCAGCAACATGAGCGGGTATCTTTCCAATGGTAATACGCCTGAGGGCATTTTCAGGATGCGTGGATTTGACGTTTCCAAAAGCAACATTCTTGGGCCTTCTGTTAACATCCAAATGACCATGCCAGGTGAATATAAAGCTTCACAATTTTTCCAGGATTCAACAGTAAATGATTCTGCGTGGGACCTCCGGCGATATAAAACTCTCCTTCCTCAAAATCTCCGGTCATACTATCCCATACTGCAATCGTACTATGCCGGTCGCGCCGGCAGAACTGAGATTATTGCACACGGGAACACCGTAGATCCTTCATTCTACCTAAACCAGCCATACTACCCCATATCCCCCACCCAGGGTTGTTTGTGTACTAAGGAAATCTGGAGTGAAATAACAGGCAGACTCATCACCAGCGACCAGGTAAGACTAACGGACGCAGTGAAAAGGGCAGGTGGTCCGAAAGGGTATTATATCGTGGTAAACATTGATGATAAAGATGCGCCGGTAACGATGAACGATGTTCTACTTTTATTTAAAAATATAAATCGGTATTAACAGGCAGCAGAAGCATGTTTTTTTCTTACTTCAATGAGAGTCGTCTATGATTTATAGTAAAACGTTTTAATCCTCTCAGTTATTTCTTGCTGATGGTGCGGGATAGTATCGAAGAGGTGATCCCACCAGGTTACAGTAACACCAAAACATTTGTCGGGATGTTTGCAATGATGATGGATATGAAACTGGTGCAGGCCCGGAAACAATTTTGCAGAAAGTTTTTTATGCAGGAACCAATGCATAAGCGTATACAAAACGAAACCCATGTAAAGGCCCGTGAAGACCAAAACCCCGTTCCTATAATATATACAAAGAAATAGCAGCCCAATATTACCCGCAAAAAGAACCATTCGCTGGAGGCCCGTTATCTTTAAATGTGTTGGGTGATCGTGATGCTGCATATGACGTTCATATCCTTTTATTTGGGCTGTTTTAACGGAACCATGCATCCTGAAACAATGATTAAAGTACTCAATGAATGTCCAGCACAGCCAACCTGAAAACAGCATTAAGCAATAAGAGATAAGCGGGTCGGTGTGCCTGGTGCCGAAAGCGATAAATTCCAGCGGAAGGAACAGGAGAAGGAAGTACACAATCACTTTTAGCTTTCCTGGCCGGGCGGAGGTCGGTGCTGCAATACTTTTATTTGGTTTCATACTCAATTTATTAAGGGTTTAATATTAGCCGGATAAGTAACGGCAAAGCTTGGTTGTAATAAGGTTCGGTTATTGGCAGGCGACATTGAGTTTAACTGCTTCATCTGGTGGTTAGCAATCATTTTTTTCAGGTATGCAGGAATAACGGTATTCAATAACAGGAACAATTTATTAATCCTTCCGGGGATAATCACCTCTTTTTGTCTTAACAATCCATCGATTGCAATAGGGGCAACATTTTCAGGGTTCATAACGGCCAGTTGCGAAAGCCAGCTCATTTTTTTATTTACCATTGTGACTGATAAGTTGGTATTCATACCACCGGGGCAGATAACGCTTACATGTACGTTGCTGCCCGCGAGCTCGTTCCGAAGGCTTTTCGAAAAGAAGTAGATGAAAGACTTAGTAGCGCCATAAACCTGCTTTTTAGCCAGGAAGAAGAAACTGCATAAGCTGCCGACATTTAAAATATAAGAAGGCCCGTTTTTTTCAAGTGAGTCTAAAAATAGCCGCGTTAACAAAGTGGTCGCCATCACATTTAGCTGTACTTGTTTTTGGTAAAATGAAATACTTCCATCGCTAAATAAATGGGTATTTCCTATCCCGGCATTGTTGATCAGAATATTCACTTTGAGGTTTAGTGTTGTAACATTCTTAAATAGCTCTACGCAATTTCCTGCTATGGAGAGATCTTTTTCGATAGCAATAACTTTCACGGCAAAGTTCTTTTGAATAAACTGCGACAGGCTATGAAGCTCGGGGCCAGGCAGTGCTACGAGCACCAGGTTCATTCCCCGGCGGGCACACTCAAGTGCGAGTGCTCTGCCAAATCCTTCACTGGCACCCGTTATAAGGGTGTAGAGATTATTGTTCATGGCTTACTGGTTTTTAAAAAGTTAATAGTTTGTTCCAATGCACCTTTTATTTCAGTTGGCTGGTAGCCCAAATGGTCAATAGCTTTCCCGCTACTAAAGGCTTTATTACAATACACATGATTTACACCCTTAACTGTGAAGAACAAATCGTTGCCACTGAGTCTTTGTTTCACCCAATACATGGCTGCAAAGGCTTTTGCGCACCACTTGGGAGCCTCTACTAGCCTTGCTTTTGAAGAAGTTATCTTCCTGATAGTTTCAAAGAAATCAGTATAGGATATATTCGCACCACCCAGAATGTATTTCTCGCCATTAATGCCTTTATCCATGGCGAGCAAGTGCCCCCGGACAATGTCATCGATAAAACAAAAGTTTGATATTAGGGTACCAGGTTTTGGGATAAAAGTCAGTTTGCCGTCAATGAATTTCTTTGTCATTTGATTAACGCTTATTGGATGGGTTTCAATGCCGGGACCAAAAACTTTGGAAAGGGAAACAATGACTGTTGACAATCCATTCTGCACATAGTTTTTTACCAGGCTTTCCGCAATAGATTTGGTGAACTCATAATCGTTATCAAATGCAGTAATACGAGGATCACCTTCAGTAAGTGGTTCTTTCAGAGATGCTCCAAAAACACCGCAGGTACTCGTGAATACGAGTTTCTTTACACCGGTTTGCAAGGCTACTGCCAGCACATTTTCGGTTCCTTCTACATTTACGCGATAAAATTGATTCTTGTCTTTTGACCATAATTTTACGAGAGCTGCAGTGTGATATACCTGTTCGCAATGATGCATAGCTCTCACTAATGTCCCGCGGTTTGTAATATCACCTTCAAAAACATGGATACCCTCGTGCACCGGTATATTGTTCGAAGATGAATGTCTTACCAATACGTTCACACTGTGGCCGTCATTCGCTAACTTAAGGGCTAAGGCATTGCCTACATATCCGGTGGCACCGGTGACAAAGATTTTCATGATAGTGAGTTTATTGGTTTAAAAAATTTATTAAGGACTTTGATCTCGAACGACAGTGAAAGTGCTAAGTGTAGTAATATAGACGGCCATACTGCATGTGCCTGTATATTAAGCAAGCAGTTTATGACAGAAAATGGCAGGCATCCCCGAATTACTTTTTTACCACTAAAAATATGGAGTAACATGGTCAGGATAACATCCACTAAAATCGCAGGCACCAGTCCAAGTCGTAACGCATTGAAAAAAAGAAGATGACCGCGAAAAAATAATTCGTATGAAATAAGAAAAGGAATTCGTATCGCCAGGTAACGTGGGAAGAAAGATTTGCAGAGTGCTGCCGTATCACCAGGAGCAGGTTGATAACGGCGGCCTTCACGGGAACCTATTGCTATCACAATAAACAAAATCGAAAAAAATAACAGTCGGAAATTAGCTCCTGTTCCCTGGGGACCAATAATGATAGGTAATATAGGTGGTGCCCAGGTGAGTGGCACTACACCAAGCCACAATATTCCGGCGATATGCAACCCGAGTAACTGGCCGGGGAGTGCTACCGGTTTTCCCTTTTGATCAACGAGTTGATGACTGTGGTTTAAGTGAACAAGCCATAACATGATAAAATACATGCAGTAACAAATGGAGAAGCTCCACGTAATATTAGCGGGTAACATATAAACGGTTTAAGGGATGAGATTGAGATTGGCTGAATAAAAATTATGACTCACCTTCACTTTAGTGCATATCCCGCCTTGATAGTAGTAGCAGTTACTGCTGCCATCAGGAAATAGTAATTTATAGGCCCCATCGCCTGTTTTAGTCAGGGCGATGAAACATTCATGCTTATCACAGTATACCTGGCTTATTCCTATTGGCTCCTGGAAGTAAAGACTCAGCAGGTTTTTACCGATATATGTTATAGGCAGGATTGATTTTCCGCCATCTTCCGATACTTCATACTGCCCGCCATTCAACGATGTTTGTTTATCAACTTTTATAGTACCATTCGCTTTTCTATACACTGAAGAGGTTTGAAGTTTACCATTCTCGAAAATGGAACACTCTTTCGTAAAAACGTTAATCATAAATACGAACCTTGTTTTAATTTCAGACAGCAATACCAAGGTCAACCGATTTCCATTAGTTTGCCGTTCAATCGTCAACCAGCCGATATCGTTACTTCCCTGGCTCACTTTGTATTTAAGTCGGAGACTTTGGGCTTTAGATATTAGGGGCATCAATGTCAAGAGGAAAATAATAATCATCACTACCATAAAATGAATTTTTACTGCGGCCATGTGACGAAGATGAACTACCATATTCAGGCAGGTTTGTTTTCCGTGTTTTTTTATTAGCATGTAGATGAGAAAGGGGATCATGTCTGTAATTTTTAGGATGAGAGAAAGAAGCACCTTATCGTTTATGAAATCAAAAGTATCAGGGGCGAACAGCGAATCCTAATTGATCAAAATGCCCCATATCACGGATTTAGTAATTAATACTTATTCCAAAAGAATGCGGTAAAAGATGCGCGATTATTTTGCATAAAATACTAATATGATTATCTTAACATGCAGATCGTGCTATATTAGAGATTACGTTTTGCGTGTATTACTAAACAATTCCTGATGTCATCAGCAGATATTCAACAACTCTTTTTTCAAAAGATTAAAGAGAGCATGCCCTCTCACCTCTCCTTCGTAGATGATGTAGCGAGTCTGCTGGAGATTAGCAACGATAGTATTTACAGAAGAATTCGTGGAGAAAAGCCTATTAGTTTAGACGAAGTGCGGAAGTTATGTTCGCATTATAAAGTTTCGATGGATCAGTTTTTGAACCTCCAATCTGATGCTTTTATCTTTAAAGGGCAATTGAATGATAATACCGAGAACAGCTTTGAAAACTACCTTGACCAGGTAACTTTCAATTTCAGTCTGTTTAATTCTTTCGCTAACAAACATCTAACAATCTTAATGAAGGATATTCCACCTTTCGTACATTTCCAGGTACCTGAACTGGCGCTTTTCAAGTTTTACTTCTGGATGAAATCGATATTGCATTACGGAAGTTTCAAAGGGGTACGGTTTGACATGGATGACGGCCGCCTTCACAATTACCTGGGACGAAGCGACCAGATTATCGAGCTTTATCATAATTTACCTACTACGGAAATCTGGAACATTGAAAGTGTAAATAGTTCAATTCGCCAGATCAATTTTTATCATGAATCCGGACTTATAAAAAACAATGCTACCACGCGGTTATTGTATGATAAATTAGACGATTTAGTTAACCACATCGAACACCAGGCAGAAACAGGCTTAAAGTTCGGAATAGGTAAATCACCAGCTCCAGGTGCGGCGAGTTATCGTTTATTTGTAAACGAACTGATCCTGGGAGACAATACCTACATGGTAGAAATGAACGGCGCAAAAATGGTATTCTTAAACCACAGTGTTTTGTATTTCGTTGCAACTTCCGACGAACGCTTTACAAAATCCATTTCTGAAAATTTGCAAAATCTCGAAAAGAAATCCACCATGGTAAGTACTATTGGCGAAAAAGAGAGGGTTGTGTTTTTCAATAATGTCCGAAAGAAAATTCAGCACATGAAACATACGCTTTAAGCTGCCGGACAATCAACAATTCAATTACAGCAAAATTTATTTTTATCCTCCTCCCATCCCGATAACATGGTAAAAAAGCCGGGCTGAACTAAGGCCCGTAGCTTACCTTTACGCTATGAATCTTCCTCCATTGGCGGAACGCTTGCGCCCAGGTAGTTTAGACCAGTTAATTGGTCAACAGCATCTCACAGGCAAGGGCAGTATCCTTAGAACCGCGATAGAAAAAGGCAAAGTTCCATCCATGATATTATGGGGACCACCAGGTGTGGGCAAAACAACTATAGCCAACATCATTGCAAATACTTTGAATCAAAAGTTTTATACGCTTAGTGCCATTTCTGCAGGCGTAAAAGATATTCGCGAAGTAATTGAAGCATCAAAGAGCGAGCCTGGGGCCATACTTTTTATTGATGAGATTCACCGCTTTAATAAGGGTCAACAGGATGCGTTGCTCGGAGCTGTTGAGAAAGGTATCATTACCCTTATTGGTGCCACAACCGAAAACCCATCTTTCGAAGTTAACAGCGCCTTGCTTAGCCGCTGTCAGGTGTATGTTTTAAAGGCTCTTGATGAAAAAAACCTGGTGGAATTATTAAAATATGCACTTGAGAATGATGATACATTAAAGGCAAAGAATTTGGAGCTTAAAGAAACGGAGGCTATTCTGAGAATTTCCGGTGGTGATGCAAGGAAACTCCTAAATCTCCTGGAAATTGTTAGCGAATCGCTTCCGGCGATAGTAGGAACAAATGATGAGCCGGAAAAAAGACTTATCACAAATGAGCAGGTAATGGACATAGCCCAGCAACGCATCGCTCTTTATGACAAACAGGGTGAACAGCATTATGATATCATTTCTGCATTTATCAAAAGTATGCGTGGAAGCGACCCTAATGGAGCCGTATACTGGCTGGCCAGGATGATTGAAGGTGGGGAGGATGTAAAGTTTATTGCCCGGCGGATGCTAATTTTTGCCAGTGAAGATATTGGGAATTCAAATCCAAATGCTTTACTGCTTGCCACCAGCACCTTTCAGGCTGTGGCTATGATTGGGTATCCCGAAAGCCGAATTATTCTTTCACAATGTGCTATCTACCTGGCCACTTCCACTAAAAGTAATGCTAGCTATCAGGCAATTGGTGAAGCCATCGCGGCAGTAACTAAACTAGGCGATCTTCCCGTACCGCTTCATCTTCGAAACGCGCCCACAAAAATGATGAAGAATATGGATTACGGGAAGGATTACAAATATGCGCACAACTACGACCAGAACTTCGTGCTACAAAATTTTCTGCCCGACGAGCTTGACGGGATTTCCTTTTATAAACCGCA
>JANXYS010000441.1 GCA_025355935.1 Chitinophagales bacterium
AAACGGAAAAGGCAAAACTAATCTGCTTGACGCGATTTATTATTGCTGTTTTACGAAAAGTTATTTTGTAGCAGGTGATAACATGAATATCGGATTTGATAAAGATGGATTCCGCCTTGAGGCGCTTTTTCACCACGAAGACTCTTTGAATAAAATTATCTGTATCAACCGGGGAGCAGGGAAAAAAGAACTTAGCCTAAATGATGTTCCATATGAGAAGCTCTCTTCACATATTGGGTTGCTACCTTCGGTAATTATCGCCCCCGATGATATTGAACTCATAGCAGGCACTAGTGATCTGCGCCGCAGGTATATCGATACAATACTTTGCCAACTCGATGCAGACTATCTGCAACAGTTAATGAAATATAATAAGATATTGCAACAACGCAATAGCCTGTTAAAACGATTTGCCGAACAGGGAACCATCGATGAAGTATTACTTGATATTATTTCACAGCAGATGGTGGAGCCAGGAACCTATGTATTTCGAAAACGTGAGAATTTATTGAAGGAAATCTCGCCATTAGCACAGGATTTGTACCACCGGTTTGCCCGTAATACTGAGTCCATCACGATGATTTATGAAAGCAGGTTATTGCAGAATGATTTCAACGAGATATTTACTCAAAACCGCGGGAAAGATCTTCTGTTGCAAAGAACCAACGGCGGTATTCATAAAGATGACTTAAAATTTGAACTGAACGGTCAGGCGTTCAAACACACTGCGTCCCAAGGGCAAAGAAAAAGTTTGCTGTTTGCGTTAAAATTGGCTGAGTTTTCTATTCTTAAAAAATACAAAGGCTTCCCGCCCTTACTCCTACTGGACGATGTTTTTGAAAAACTTGATTCCGAACGCATGGAACAGCTGCTGGCATGGGTTTGTAATGAAAATACTGGACAGGTATTTATAACTGATACCCACCGTAGCAGGTTAAAGGATACACTTACCCATCTTAACACTGATTTTCAGCTGGTAGAGCTTGATTAGTTTAAGGAATATAACAGAGGATATTTTTGTTCACAAAAATCATGGTGTTTCTGTCCCGTATAGGCTTATCATATTTCTTTATCTTTACAATATGGGTGAAATTTCTTTCCAGGATGCTATGCAACAATTCTTGTTACATAGTAGGTTAAAGACTGGCGTTCAGGCAATGCAAATTGAGGATGTTTGGGAAAATATTATGGGAAAAACGATTGCAAAGTATACGGATAAGATACAGATAATTGGCGGGACTCTTTTTATCACTTCTACCGTAGCTCCTCTTAAAAATGAGTTATTATACCAGAAGGAACGCATCATTGAACGTGTGAACGAGGCCCTTGGTGAAAAAACAATAAAGGAAGTTGTTGTAAAATAAGTATTACCGATTCCATATCGGTCTTAGCCCGTAACCTTCTATTCTAAGCAGCGATAACAAGCCATTTTTACCGACGAGATGGGCCGCGCCAACTGCCACAAATATTGCTTGACTTTTCAAAATAGTATTCAACTTAACAACCCAGTTCCTGTTTCGACTATTTAGTAAAAGCTCTTCATTCATGGCATCCAGGCCATTATCCTCTTGCAGAAGTACTTCCAGCGAATCTAATTGTTGCCTTTTGTAGGTATCTAACATTCTCTGAAATTTAACCTTGCCCCACTGCAAGCTGTCAATCGACTGAAGTAGGCTGCCGGCCTGAAGTTGATACGGGATACTATCGAAAACAGCGGCTTGGAAAGCCATTGTTTCGAAGCCCCTGACCTGCTTTTTATTTGCGGCGGCAATTTTCAGCAACTCCTCATCCACCCCACTTAGCTGCGAACAAGGAAGCATTTTAGTGAAAAGCATTGATTCGAGGAATGCCGGTTTCATCCTCTGCAACGCAACAAATGGTAATAGAAGAGTATCCTGAAAAAACCGTTGAACTTTTACATAATTAGCACTATCATATAAGTCCTTAAGTGTTTGCCCATGTTGCATGTTCATTAAGAAAAGGGCACTCATCATCTCAGATAAATCATCGAGATCCATCTCAAAATAAACTTCATTAGTGGATATCAGTGCAGTCTTAAGATTTTCACTGAAGTGAATGTCACTACTGCACATCATGTGGAATGTACCGAAAAGATAGCTTGGCTTTTGTAGACCTTTCCCGGTGATCTCCCAAAGAAGCGAATTGGAATCTTTGTTAGAGGCTAACATCCCCGGACTATTTTGTTGCGCATTGCACGAGCCAAGCCAACACACAAAAATAATAAGAATTAAAAAAAGCATCACGTGCCTGTTTAGCGTCATGTGTTCCACAGATTATCGGGGTAAGCGCCACCTTCTATAAGAGCGTCAAGGCTTTTTTTAACTCCAGGCGCGTCTTCTTTATAAGTGACGCCAAACCATTGCGAAGAGGTCGGTATAACTTTAATCGCACCTCCTTCATTCGCTATAAAATAATCGCCAATTATTGGGATGAAGAATTCAGCTTTAATATTGTCTTTATTCTCTTTTGGAAAGACCCGAAATAGTTTTTCAATAAGCGTAAATACAGAGGGATCGAAACACCAGAAGTTCATCGATACCCTCGAATCTGCCGGGACTTCTATCTTTTGATCGTTTTCTTCGTAAATTATTTTCTCCCCTTCCTGGTAGATCTTAGTTCTTTCTTTTATCTCTACAAGGTTATCGCTGGCATCTACCTTACATACTCCCCTGCTTACTGTTCCATGATCACTTAGAGTTTTCTGCAGCTGATAACCAATAATTGAGTATAGTTTTTCGTTGCATTGGGTGTTTAAGAAATCTGCAGCTTTCACAAAAGCGTCAGCACCGTAAAAATCATCTGCGTTTATAACTGCAAACGGCTCCCGAATAACATCTTTAGCACAAAGAACGGCGTGACCTGTTCCCCATGGCTTTGTGCGGTCGGGAGGATTATCAGCCGGATCAACAAACATATCTCCTTCCTGGAACACATATTCCACTTCGATCTTCCCCTTTAATTTGGCATCAAATTGTGCCTTAAAGTTTTCCGCAAAGTCTTTACGAATAATAAAAACTACTTTCCCAAACCCCGCCCTTATAGAATCAAAAATCGAATAATCCATAATGGTTTCACCCGATGGCCCAAAGCCCTCTGTTTGTTTCATACTTCCGTAGCGACTTGCCATTCCCGCCGCTAAAATTAAAAGTGTTGGTTTCATATCGCTAAATGCTAAGATTAAAAAATTAAATTCGTTTTTCGCTGTTGCAAAAATAAAGCAAACCTTCCAGTAAATTTTAAAAATGCTGCTACCTGAACAAACGATTGAATACACGGAACTGATGCTTTTAAACTTTAAGGAGAAAAAGGTTAAGGTAACTATGGCGAGGCTCGACCTCATTCATCCGGTTGTATCAGGAAATAAACTATATAAACTCTTCTATTTTTTAAAAGAGGCAGAAGCTTCGGGGTACAAAACGCTTCTTACTTTTGGTGGTGCTTATTCGAATCATCTTGTGGCTACGGCGTATGCCAGCAACCAGCTGGGATTTAAATCAATTGGGATAGTCCGCGGAGAGCGTCCACCCGTTTTATCACATACGCTGGAACAATGCATTAAATATGAAATGCAGCTGCAATTCGTGAGCAGGAATGAATACAACACACTACAGCACCCCGGGCAGGAGCCTGAACTCCTAAATCGGTACGGCAAATGCCTGATAATACCTGAGGGAGGTTATGCTCCCAAGGGTGCATCCGGCGCTGCGCTAGTAATGAAGCATGATGAGATGAGAAACGCTACGCATATCTGTACGGCGGTAGGTACTGCAACAACTCTCGCCGGGCTCTTACTGGGATGCAGACATGGCCAGGAAATTATAGCCGTGCCGGTGTTAAAAGGCATGCACGATATCCCACAACGTATCCGGTATTTAGGCGAAAAAGATTGCCCAGAGAATCTTTCGATATTCACTCAATATCATTTTGGTGGATATGCCAGGCATACCATCGAGCTTACAAATTTCATGAATAAACTATTTAGAGAAACACAAGTTCCAACTGATTTTGTATACACAGCCAAAATGATGTTTGCAGTATACGATAAAATACAAAAGAGCTATTTCCCGCCGGGAAGCACAATTATGTGCATTCACACCGGAGGTTTGCAAGGAAATTTATCATTGCCAGCCGGCACAATTATTTTTTAAATGCTTTAACATCCCTTTATATTTGTGTATACTATTACGCATCGACCGCTCGTTACATTTGTAATACACTTCCTTTGACTATGAAGCACACCCTTTTTCTTCTTCTTTCCTGCTTAACTTTAAGTATCGCAGGCAGTAGTCAGAGTATTCTTCCGGCAATAACAGTAAAAAATCTAAGTGGAAAGATTATCGTGAGCTGGAGAAACGAATACACTCTTCCCGTAGCAAACATTACTATACAGCGTTCTTACGATAGCCTAAAAAATTACAGTAGTATTGGAAGTGTACTTAATCCGCAAAATAAGGAAAATGGGTATGCAGATGTAACGCCTCCATATAACAAGATGTATTACCGGCTATTTATTGCATTTGAAGGTGGGGCATACATCATTACACAACCATCGCGGCCTGTAAAAGAAATGCCAAAGACGGAGGTAATAAGAGGAGCTGATGGAAAGGACAGTTTGGTTATTAGTCCCAATCGATTTCCCTGGCAGTTGAATCCTCTGCTTGATTCAACGATACAACTTCCTCCGCCTATTGGAAATAAACCTGTGATTGCATACCCCAGCAAAAAGGTTTTTACCGCACGTGATGCCAGTATCGTGCTTCACTTACCTGATGCAGCAAATAAAAAATACACCCTGAAATTTTTTAACGACAACGAAGAGATGATCTTCGAGCTGACCAGGTTGCAGGAAGAATTTTTAATACTCGAGAAAGTCAATTTTGTTCATTCGGGTTGGTATCATTTTGAACTATATGACAATGGAGTATTGGTTGAAAAAAATAAATTTTATGTCCCAAAAGATCCAAAGAAAGTACAATAGCTGAATTTCGATACAGCTTTAAGACTGAAAACTAATGGCAAAAACCTTCTCAAAATTATTCTTTAATCGGCTTTTGACAACTTCATAATCTACTTCGCTCCCAAGTTCTTTTGCTATAGAGGTCACCGTTTTGTCGGCAATACCGCAAGGGATAATATAGTTGAAATAGTCGAGGTCCGTATTTACATTTAAGGCAAAACCATGCATAGTTACCCACCGGCTGCAGCGTACGCCGATCGCGGCAATTTTTCTTGCTCTACCTGGAACTGCAGGATCAATCCACACGCCGGTTTCGCCTGGACTACGTTCCCCGTTTAAGCCATATTCCGCGATAGTAAGAATTATGGCCTCTTCGATATTTCGAAGATATTTTCCTATGTCAGTGTAAAACTTTTCAAGGTCAAAAATGGGATAGCCAACAACCTGTTGCAATCCATGAAATGTTATGTCGCCGCCACGGTTTGTTTTAAAGAAAGTAATGCCTTTGGCCTTAAGTTCATTTTCGCTCAGATGGATATTATTCATACTCCCACTTTTACCGAGGGTGAATACTGGCAGATGCTCACAAAGCAGAAATTTGTGTGAGGTGTGGAGTAAAATTGGATTATAACCGGGATCAGCCTTTCGGGCAGCAGACTTGATTTCAACTGTTTCAAGCAGGAGTTTTTCCTGCAGATCCCAGGCTGATTTATAATCAATAATTCCCAAATCTTTAAATATCACCTGCTGCTTTTCCAAATCAATGTTTTAATTTGCAAAGATAACCTGAATGGTGGTTGAAGCGATGATCAGTATTCTCCGGGACAAGGATTATAGAATCCAACCAGCGGAAGCAGGTATTTTAAAACAAATAAAGCTTTTATGCAGGATATAACTGATCAGGAATTACAGGATGAAATTCCCGAAGTAGAGGAACTATATGAACGGTTGTCAATGATTATTGATCGGGGGCAGGAGCCTTTACGTATCGATAAATTCCTGATGCAAAGAATTGAGGGGGCCACAAGAAATAAAATCCAGCAGGCCATTGAAGATGAGATGGTTTTAATTAATGAGAAAACCGTTAAAAATAATTACAAGGTCAAGGCCGGGGATAAAATAGTAGTTTTTGAAAATTCATCCCCGGAATCTTCAGACATCATTCCTCAAGAAATACCTCTCAATATAATTTACGAAGATGATGATCTTTTCGTGGTTGATAAGCCCGTAGGGATGGTCGTTCATCCAGGCAGTGGAAATCCTGATGGTACGTTGATAAACGCTGTGGCCTGGTACATAAAACACAACTGCCCAAATATCGATGAAAGTGAGTTGCCAAGGTTCGGCCTGGTGCATAGAATTGATAAAAATACCAGCGGTCTATTAGTTATGGCGAAGAAACAAAAAGTGATGAGTGATCTTGCCAAACAATTTTTTAATCATACTGTTCATCGCCGTTATGTTGCGTTAGTATGGGGAAACTTTGACAAAGAAGAGAGTACAATCGTTGCTCATGTAGGCAGGCATCAGCGTTTCCGCAAACTTTTTACAACTTACCCTGATGGCGATCATGGTAAAGATGCCATCACACACTATAAGGTTATCGAAAATTTTAATTACGTAACGCTGGTAGAATGCAGGCTCGAAACGGGGCGAACACACCAGATCAGGGTGCATATGCAGTCTATTGGCCATCCTTTGTTTAATGATGATTTTTATGGCGGTGACCGCATTGTAAAAGGGACTATTTATACAAAATATAAGCAATTTGTTGAAAATTGTTTCGCTCTTTGTCCGCGACAGGCGCTGCACGCAAAGGAATTGGGCTTTGTGCATCCTGTTACGGGTGAGAATATGTTTTTTGAAAGCCCTGTACCCGACGATATGAATGCGGCCATCGAAAAATGGCGTAAGTACAGCCAATGTAAAAACGGTGACGATCAATCTTAACCACATAAGCTAACAGCATGAAACCCTTGCTTCTTTTTGCACTTGTAACTCTTGTATTCAATCCTCGAATTAACGCCCAAACGATTATCCAGCGCGATCCTGTAATTGAACAAATGGTCAGGGAAGTTTCAGCTGATAGTTTAAAAGGTTACATTACCAGCCTTGTTGCCTTCGGAACCCGTAACACGCTCAGCACTCAATCTTCAAAACGCAGGGGTATCGGTGCCGCCCGGAATTGGGTATTGCAAAAGTTCAACAGCTTTGGGAAAAACTCGGGAGGCAGGCTAACCGCATTTATCGACACTACCATCCTGCAGCCTGACGGTAACCGGGTAGATAGTTTGTTATTGTTGGGCAATGTTGTAGCAACTTTAAAAGGAACGGATGTCGCAGATAAGCGAATCTTTGTTATAAGCGGTCATCTTGATAATATGCGAACAAGCGTAATGGATAGGATTGGTGACGCACCTGGTGCTAACGATGATGGAAGTGGCACTGCCGCTGTAATTGAATGTGCAAGGGTAATGAGCAGCAGGGCATTTCCGGCTACTATCATCTTCGTTGCTGTGAGCGGCGAAGAGCAGGGTTTGCTCGGAGCAACATATATGGCAGCTAAGGCAAAAAAAGAAGGAACGGCTATCCAGGCTGTGCTTAATAATGATATTATGGGAAGCAACAACAGTAGTGAAACCAACATTATTAATAATACACAGGTTCGTGTTTTCAGTGAAGGGTTGCCTGCTTTCGAGCTTGACAAAAATGCAAAATCAATCAGACAGCTGGGTTTGGAAAATGATGGAAAAAGCAGGCAACTTGCCCGTTACGTAAAAGAAGTAGGCGAACGTTATGTTGATAATCTGCAGGTAGTCATGATCTATAGAAATGATCGATTCTTACGAGGTGGAGACCATACACCTTATGTAGAGAATGGTTTTGCAGCAGTAAGGTTTACCGAGATGAATGAAAATTATTACCGACAGCACCAGGATGTTCGTAAGGAAAATGGTATACAATACGGCGACTTACCCGAATATATTGATTATGAGTATTTGAGAAAGAATACTGCCATGAATTTGAGTAATCTTGCCAATCTTGCAAAAGCGCCCGCAATACCCGAGGACGTTAGAATTGATATAAAAAAACTGGGTAATACCAGTTATTTATACTGGAGTGCGCCAAAAACGGGTTTCGTAAAAGGATATTATCTGTTAATCAGGGAAAGTACCAGCGCCTTTTGGCAGAAAAAAATCTTTACCGCATCATCCTATATTACCGTACCATTTTCAAAAGATAATTATTTTTTTGCCGTACAGGCTGTAAATGCCGAAGGAAATGAAAGTTTACCCGTAGTTCCCGCAGTAGGAAGATAAATGCATTTGCATGGAAGATATACCGATGCCAGACGGGCAAATTTTACTCGACATTATCAAAACGAAAATGCCTTTTGGAAAGTATAAGGATATAAAGTTGAGAAGCTTGCCAGTAAGCTACCTTGAATGGTTTAGCATCAGGGGTTTTCCAAACGGGAAGCTTGGCAGGCAGCTTTCAGTGTTGTACGAAATAAAATTAAATGGTTTCGACTCATTGCTGACGACAATCGAGAAGGAGCTGTCAGGAAAACAAATGTAGAAGCCGATCATTTTTTATCTTCGTCTTTACATTCTTTCAATTCCACTTCCTTTATATCAGCTTCTATCTTTTCTTTTTTTAAACCTACCCTTACCAATCCGAAAATACTCATATAAATATTTGCAAT
>JANXYS010000448.1 GCA_025355935.1 Chitinophagales bacterium
TAAAAATAAAGCAATGTCTTTGGCAATGTTGTTGCGCAGGTTGTGATAATAATAAAATTTGTTCATCATGCAGGACACATCAGAAGAAGAAATAGAGATGGTGATGGAATGCGCAAGGCGGGCCTACAGAAAGTTTAGCAACACGTCTCTTTCTGAACGGGCAAATTTTTTACGCCAGGTGGCTGATGCACTTGAGCATTCAAGGGAACTGCTCATAACAACAGCGTCCGGAGAAACCAGGCTACCAGAAGAGAGATTAAACCGGGAGTTAACCCGTACAATTTTTCAATTGACGAATTACGCCGGGGTGTGCGAGAGCGGCCTTTGGCTGGACGTTCGGATTGAATCTGAAAACGCGGGCCAAATTCCATCTAAACCTGCATTGGCTAAAACTATGATTGCGCTCGGGCCCGTTGTCGTGTTTGGCGCGGCCAATTTTCCATTTGCTTATTCCACCGCGGGAGGCGATACCGCCTGTGCCTTTGCTGCAGGCTGCCCGGTAATTGTCAAAGCACATCCCGAACACCTGGAAACGAGTATATTAGTTGGCGGCTTAATTACGAAAGTGGCTGCCATCTGCAAATTACCACCGGGTGTATTTGCACATGTGATTGGTAACTCAATCTCCGTAGGGGAAACTTTAGTAAAACATCCTCTTACAAAAGCTGTTGGTTTTACTGGTTCCTTTGCAGGTGGAAGGCAATTATTTGACTGGGGAAATCAACGCAACACTCCCATCCCGGTTTTTGCGGAGATGAGCAGTGTAAATCCTGTATTCCTGCTTCCGGACAAAACACATGAAGATGCTGCAGGCCTGGCGAAGATGCTTGCTTCTTCGATAACATTAAATGCAGGACAATTTTGCACTAATCCGGGTGTGATTGTAGCCGTAGAAAATGAGGATCTGGATGAGTTTGTTGAGGAATTATCCAAAGCTCTACTTAAGTCCGTTCCGGAACCAATGCTCAACCCAGGAATTTATAAAAACTATATAAAAAAGCGTGCGACGGCTATCAGCCAGGATGAAGTTAAGTTGGTAGCAACGGCTGCCAAGGATGCGGGCTTAAACGAAGGAACTCCCACCCTTGTTTCTGTTCCCGCAACACAATTTGTGAATAATACTATTTTACAGCAGGAAGTATTTGGGCCCTATTCGATCTTAGTCAAATGCGCCGACATGATCGAGATGCACCAGGTTGCAGCATCAATGGAGGGACAGCTGACCGCTACCTTAATGGCCAGTACTGCAGATATCCTACAAAATGAAAGTTTGGTAAACACCGTAAAAAACTTATGCGGACGGTTGCTGTTGAATAACGTGCCCACCGGCGTGGAAGTTGCATTGGGCATGCAGCACGGAGGCCCCTACCCGGCTACCACTGACAGCAGGTTTACAGCTGTGGGCGGGGATGGCATACGGCGTTTTGCCCGGCCGCTGTCATTCCAAAACTGGCCGGATGAATTGTTGCCTGCCGAATTAAAAAAGGGGAATCCACTAAGAATCTGGAGAACAGTAGATGGCGAATTAAATAATTCCTAAACTACTAATCTATAGTAATGGGAACGGACATTTACGGCACAAAATTACCGAAGCTGAAATTTTAAGAGTAAGCAATTATCAAATCTGCCTCTCGCGGGAAAATCTGCAAGCTTCTCACTGAGATCGAAACGTTATTTGCCGCCATTTGCTTTCAAATCAGATTTGCAATTATCATCGAAAGTTGGAATTACCGCATACATGCCTGTACCTGTATTCTCAATGGTATTATACATGAGACAAGTCTTGTTATCACAATGGGCGCCGTTAGCCAAATCCCTGTGATTAACCTGCATTGGAGAGCCTTGGTTAACCAGGCCCATCAGATGGCCAAACTCATGCTCTAAAAGTGTCGTTATCAAATCGTCAACAGCCATTTGACCCGCGCCACGAGAAGCAGCAAATGCAGTTTTTCCAAACACGCAAACAGAAGTACTCCAATACGAAGTTGCCAGGACATCTGCAACATTGTAATCTGCATCGGCAATCAAAATATGAACGGCAAGGGCCGCAGACCCAGAGAACATACTTCGAACCTGCTTTTCAATTTTTACTATATCACTTAATGTTAATACTGTCTTACCGCTGCTGGATATTGGCTTCACCGATATGCGGATCCCTGAAGGTTTGTATATATAAGTATTTAAAAAAGCGGCGAGGTTGCGGATACTGCCGGAATCTGGTGCATAGCCCGGCATATAACTAATCTGGATGTCGAGCGAAGAATAAGCAGATGCACTTAAAAGGCTATGAGCCGAACTACCTAGTGTTTTATAGTCTTCGCTTGCTAAAATATCCTCTTTCTGGCAGGAACTAAATGCCAGGGAAACACAGATAAGGAAGTAGAGTACCGGTTTTTGAGACAAGCGTTTTAATTTAATCTAAAAATAAATTAATAATGTCTATTAAACTATTATAAGGGAAGTGATATGAGATTTAAAATCTTCTGACCTGTTTATCTTCTCAACTAGAGCTTCACCTTGCTACATTTTACACGCAACAATAACTATGTTTTCCATTATTTGCTTTTTGCCATCGAATTCAAAATCGTTCTCGATGTTTTCAAACACTTTAACTACTGTTAGGCCATTATCCCGAAGCGATGTTTTTACGTCTTCTCCGGAGAATTGTTTAAACCCATACCTGGTAAATGGATATTTTTCTGATTGATGGTTAGGGCGAAACCCAATGACAAATTTGCCGCCGGGTTTAAGTACACGTAGAGCTTCCTGCAGCGCTGCAGGTTCATCGTCCCAAAAATAAATAGTGTTTACTGAAAACATTTTATCGAAGAACTCACCGGGAAAGGGCATTGAAGTAATGCCCGCGAATACGGGTTTCTGCTTCCGATATCATAATCTCCGAAAAATCACATCCGGTGTACCGGACATCTTCCTCACTTCCTACTATGTCTTTTACAAAACATCCATTTGCCATACCAATTTCGAGGATATTGTCATTCCTTTCTATAGTTAGCGCGCGGATTGTATCATGTATGATGTTTGCATTTCCTCTGGCCATCCAATCTGCGATTTCAATGCCCCCCAAACCATCTGGTCTACGCAGCTGCGCAGCTATATGCCTATATTTTTTTCATTCGACATTCGGGAGTGCATTTTAAATAATACGGAAGATGCAGCCATCTTACATGTACTGAAAGGACAGTATTATAACATCTACAATGCTACGACCCTTACTTCAATTTTATCATCATATAACACAAACCAGGTAACTACAAGGCCGGATATTACGAAGTAGG
>JANXYS010000450.1 GCA_025355935.1 Chitinophagales bacterium
TCCCCCGGCGATGCCCATGATGAGCAGGGCAGAACCAGTTTTGGTAAATTTCCCCAGACCGTTGATCGCTAAAGGGAAAATGGCTGGCCACATGAGTGCGTTCGCCAGTCCCAGGGCGGCAATGAAGCTGATGGCGGTATATCCGGAAGAAAGAAAGACTGCTATACTTAATAGTACGCCCAGGACTGCAGAAACTGCAAGTGCATTTTGCTGCGAGATATATTTCGGAATGCAAAAGATACCCACCACATAACCTACCAGCATAGAAAGAAGGGTAAACATGGTAAAGTATTTTGTTTCATCGAGTGGCATACCCAGCTCGCGGCCATAGGCTCCGATAGCATCACCTGCCAGAACTTCGACGCCTACATACAGGAACATACAGATTACACCCAGCAGCAGGTGTCGGTATTGGAATACGCTTTTCTTCGTGTTTGGGTTTCCGGTAGCCGATCCGGAATCACCGTCCATGTCAATTTCCGGGAGCGACGATCTTTTGATCATTATAGCCAGCAATATCAGCACAATGGACATGATAATATAAGGTGGTATTACCCGAGCAGCCAACTGGTTCAAGAGGCCATTTTTTGTAAGCAGGTCTGTTGCGGTGTTTACCTGTTTTTCAATCGCCGATGCATTTTTTAGTACCAGCGCACCTAATACCAGTGGACTAAGCATGCCGGCAATCTTATTACAGATCCCCATAATGCTGATCCTCTTTGCTGCACTTTCTATGGGGCCTACAATGCTGATATAAGGATTGGAAGCTGTTTGTAATAATGCCAGTCCGGTTCCCTGAACAAATAAGCCGGTAAGAAACAAGCCGAAGCTTCGAGTCTGTGCCGCCGGTATAAAGATCAAAGATCCCGCAGCCATCACCAGCAGTCCCAGCGACATCCCGTTTTTGAAGCCCGTTCTTTTTAAGATTAAAGACGATGGAATAGCAAGGAAAAAGTAGGCCATATAAAAAGCGAAGGTTACGAAGAAAGCCTGTATATCATTTTGCAGCTGGCAGGCTAACTTCAGGAACGGTATGAGGGTTCCGTTCAGCCAGGTTACAAAGCCAAACACGAAGAACAAAACCCCTATAATCACGATTGCATTGCTGCGCGAATTTTTTTGCTGCATAAAATTTTAGTTACAGTGAACTGGAAATGTACAACTCCTCCGTTTACGAAAATGCTCCGCAGGGTAGTATGACCTTTACCTGAAAATTGCCGACCAGTCACCGGGCCTGAAGGATCGTTTCGAATATTCTATACGACTCGCGAACAACGCTGTTTGGACCCAGGACGGCGGGGGAATGAACGGTTTTAACCATATTATAAAAATCAACTAACAGCTTCCAGCTCATTCATAAAAAAATTAATTATGAAAAAAAATAATTTTTATCTCCCAGTTCTAAGTATTCTGATGTTTACGTTTTCTTCCTGTAAAAAAGACAATGCAGGCAATGGTACAAAGGCTGTATTTAGTTATGTGGCTGACGGGTATAAGGTGAATTTTACCAATTTTTCAACCAACGCAATTACGTATTCGTGGCAGTTTGGAGACGGAAGCGGCGAAACTTCCACTAGTCGTTCGCCCCAGCATATATTTACCAAAAAGGGTGATTTCCTGGTGTCGCTAACTGCTAAAAGCGGCTCCGATTCAAGCAAGTTTGTAGATACTGTAAGTATCATTGGCCCTAATATCAAAATTGACGGGGACTTCTCCGATTGGCAATATGTTGCCTACAGCCATGAGAATACTGGTAGCGGTGGCGGAACCCTGTTGGCGGTGAAGGCAGTCGCCTCGCCCGACATGATCAATTTTTATCTTGAAGGAACACAGGATATGAATATTGCATTATTCGATATGTATATTGATGCTGATAATAATCCGGCTACTGGTTTCAGCACATACCTTTATCCTGCCGGATCGGGCGCGGACTATTTATGTGAAGGACCACCAGACCCTAACGGAGCCGTGTACAAGCATTCCGGCCCGCCGAGCGGTTTCTCTTTTTCGCCTGTTGCTTCTTTCGCAGAAGCAATGAATTTTTCAGCCATTAAGCCCGTTGCCGGTAAAAAGGCGATTGAGTTTTCCATAAAAAAATCAATCATCGGGCCCCTCAGTGGTTTCGTAAATTTTTGTTTCATCGAGTTGACTTCAGGTTACTCTGACATTGGAAAAATCCCTGAAGCACTCACCCCGGCCTCGAAATTTATCGCTATCCCGCTATAATAAACACAAACATTAACCCTGTAACCACACCACTTTACTGGTGCGGGTAATTCTTGTACCTCTGCCTTAACTAGGCATACCCATTAATATATCAACCAGTGGAATTAAAGCAAAATTCTTCATCAAATTTTAATGTCGTGCCCCCGGGTCAGCACGCGGTCGTAGAAATCCATACGATCGAGAATAATTCCGGAACCCGCATGCTTATTTCAAACCTGGGCGCAGCTGCAATTTCTCTATTTGTAAAGGACAGGACCGGGAAACTTGAGGATGTGTTGCTTGGTTACGACTCTGCTAACAAATATCTCAGCGATGAGGTTTACATGGGCACTGTGGTGGGCCGATATGCTAATCGCATTTCGGGCGATACTGTCGTAATTGATCAAAAGTCTTATAAACTTCATACGCGGGAGGGAGGGTATCATCTGCATGGCGGCGAAACTGGTTTCAATAAAAAGATTTTTAAAGTGTTGCCTTTCAGTAATGCCCGTTCATCCGGATTAGTATTAACTTATACAAGTCCTCACCTGGAAGAAGGGTTTCCGGGCGAGTTAGCATTGCAAGTTGTTTATACGCTCACGGATGCTGACGAATGGGTGATTGAATATACTGCTCATTCCGATCGCACTACCCTCATAAACTTAACACAGCACGCTTATTTTAACCTGTCTGCAAACCCGTCAACTTCAATTGTCGACCACGAATTGCAGGTAAATGCTGATTACTACCTCCCGGTAAATAAAATGCAGGTGCCAACAGGCCAGCTAATGCCAGTTGATAATACAGTATTCGACTTTCGCGCTTTCCAAAAAATTGGCGGTCGAATCAATTACAATGATCCGCAACTCATCATAAGTAACGGATATGATCACAGCTATGTACTGGAGAAACAGCATACGCAGCGTTTAAAACACGCAGCTACAGTCTGCGAAAATGACTCCAGGCGAAAAATGGAGGTTTACACTACCGAGCCGGCAGTTCATTTTTATAGCGGCAATTTTTTACACGATGTACCAGGCAAAGAAGGGATTATATATAGCTCGCGTGCAGGCTTCTGCCTGGAAACCCAGCATTTTCCTGATGCACCCCGGCATCCCCATTTTCCATCCACTATCCTAACTGCAGGAAAAAAATGGTTCAGTAAGACAGTTTTTAAATTTTCTATTGAGGAATA